>DASYSV010000170.1:0-4855 GCA_036010185.1 Puia sp. | reverse complement strand
GGGTTCAACGGCTTCGGCTTTAGGGGGCTTTTCGATCGTAAACGAAAGCATGATCCGAACATGATTGTTACTGAGCGTCCAGTTGACGATCTGGTTCGAGAGCACGTCCCCGTTGGGAATGATCACTTCCGCACCTTCTTCGGTGAGCAGCGTACTGCTGCGAATCCCGATCTCCTTTACACGGCCTCTTTTGTCTTTAATCTCTACCGTATCGCCGATGCGAAGGGGGCGGTCAAAGATGAGAATGATGCCGGAGACAAAATTATTGACGATATTTTGAAGGCCCAGCCCTACGCCAACGCCAAGGGCTCCGAGGATCACCGTTATCCGGTCGACGGATAGACCGGATGCGGCGACGGCCAGCAGGAAGCCGCCGATCAGGAGGACCAGCCGGGTAATAAGCAGTCGTGAGCGCTGTCCCCGGTCGTCCATGGCGGCGTCGTCTCCCGTATCGCCGAAGAAATAGGCGATGAAGCGCTGCAGGAAATGGGCCATCCAGATGATGCCCAGGAAAAGCACCAGACCGCCCAGGGTGAAGGAAAAATCGCCGATCTCCCGCGATGAACCGAAGAAATCGGTTAGCCAATCGTTGAACGCATCGAAAAGGTTGAGATTGGTAGTGAATACGATCAGCCAGAGGATGACCGACAGTAGCAGGGTAAATCTTCGGATGGATTTGGTGACTGCTGCGAGTTCGAATGTCTCGGGGTAGCCTTTCCGTATGCGGCTGGCCGCGATCTGTAACAAAAAGGATTCCAGCGCCAACTTGACGAAGACGGCCAGGCTTACGGTTTGAGCGAAGCTATAGACCGCCGTCGCCCCAAAGATCTGGGAAAGCGTAACCCTTCCGAACAGATTGCATACGACAGCAAGGAAGTTGAACAGAACATAGAGGCCCGCCGCAGCATAGATCAGACGGGGAAGACCGGTCATGCGGCCCTTGCCGAACAGATAGAGCAATCCGAAAACCAGGGAAATGCCATCGACGAAGAATTCAACCCATCGCTGGATCCAGATCGGCATACCCAACAGCCGGATCAACGGCATCAGGAGGAATAGGATCAGGAAGACAGACCATCCGGTAAAAAGGACCCTGGTCAATCGTCTCTTCAAAACGAAAGTCAGGACGATCATCAGCAGGAACTCGATGGACTCGATGTAGATGGCCGGCGCGTGCAGATCGAAAAGCGGCGCCAGGCTGCCCATAAAGATCATCGCGCCGGCGATGGGGTAGGGGCGGATATATTCGATGCCGAGATTGTCAGCGACCGCCAACCGGCTTCTTCTGCGGAGAACCCGATAATTGAACCATACCCATCCAAAAAACAGCAGACCGGTTAAGAGCAGCCAGAAACGTTTATTCCGGTTGTTAGCGAAATAGAACCGGGCAAGCTGTTGCTCGTCGGAGACTGCTCTCGCCACGTCGCTGGCCGAATAGCGGCTTCTGTTGCCGGTCCGCCGCTCCCACAGGTATCGATGCTCTTTGGTAAAGGCCCTGGAACCAACGTCTTCCAAATCATGGTCGACGCGGTACAGCAGATCGGAGATGGTGATCGTATGAGCGGAGGCTTCCGATTTCAGCGAATTGATGAGCTGATCGTTCAGTGATACCAGGCTGTCGACCTGCCGCCATTTGTCTTTCAGTTGCTGTAGCTGGAGGCGGAAAGTATCCTTCAATGCGGTATCCCGGAAGATACGTAGCATCAGAGTGTCCTTGCGCAAACCGGCAATCTCTTTCCGGATGGCGTCCAGGGTCGTATCATAGTGTTCCAGGATACGGGTATAGCTTTTTACATTGGCGTTGAGGGCATCCAGCAGCGTATTGTACATCTGCAGATTGCGGATATTGAGACTTCGGTCGTTCTGCGAAAGGCGATTCCTCAGGATATTGAGCGCGGAATCCTCCTGATCCAGCTGGTCGTCTATATCCGGCAGTCTGGAGAAGGATTCCGTAACCACCGGTACGCGGCTAAGCATCACGTATATCTTCTCCAGGTTTTCGGCGTAATCGCTGGTCGACGGATTGTTGTTGCTGGTGAAGAGGGTCGAATCGAACTTTCGGCGCACGCGTTTGAAGGACTCGCGGTAAATAGCGGATCTCCTGCGTTCGGGTCTGACCGAATCTTTTTTTGTTGCCGCAGGCTGGGGAGCAGGCCGTTTTGTCGTATCCTGAGCGCCGGCCTGGCTAAACGCCAGCAATCCCACCGCCAGCAGGAGATGTCGCAATAGCATACGCATTATGAGTAAAGATAATAAACATTCCCCGCATGGTACCGCCCGGGGATCACCGCACCCGCTTCGGGGTATCAGAGCATCATGTCCAATGTATCCTCCATCTTCCGGAAACGCAGCGCATCGATGATGTAAAGGCATCCCATGACCACCCCGAAACTTCCGATCAGCAGGGTAATACTATTGGCCCGGGCAAAGGGGCTGAACAAAAGCAGGAAGCCGAAAACGGCGAAGACGAGTCCGATAAAAAGGACGAAGGTCCAGCCCCTGCGTCGCGTTCTTAGCGAAATGGCGGCAAGCATCTTGATCACTCCGGCCAGAAAGAGCCAGCAGCCGATAAAAAAAGGCAGTGCGATAAAAGAGAGAAGCGGATTGAGCAGGAACAGGATACCGAAAAACAAGTGGAGGATACTCTCGCACTGCAGCCAGTTGCGTTCGCGGACGCGCATGGGCCGAACGATGATCACGGTGAGGAGAAGTCCGCCATTGAGCAGAAGCCCCACGCCTGCGAATTTAGCCAGCTTCACGTAGCTGCTCAGCGGATCGAAAAAGGCAAGGATCCCGACACTGAAAAAAATGATGCCGGCGATGAATACCAGACCCCATGTAGAAAAGGTTTTTACGGCCGATGGCATGGGTAAATTTACACAATTATATCTGTTCTGCGCACTGCGTTTACACAATACATTGATACAGTAGATGTACGAAAACGTTGTCGGAAATTGATCAAAAAAAAGCCCCTAAAAGCTTGCATTTACTGAAAATGGTTTATATGTTTGTATTACCACAAGGGATTCAATACTCCTCTCAGGAAAAGCCCACAAGAGACAAATAGATTCGTACCCAATCTCCACGAAACACCTTCACTTTTTTTTTCATCTTACTGATCACGTTCGTATTTTACTGGTATCCTACGTAATGGCCTTTCGTGTCCAATGACTATGAGCTGTTTCGATAGCTTATTCCTTTTTTAATCATAGTCTTTAATTACCTAAATGTACCACATCATGAAAACTTTGATCAGCCTTCTGACCCTTGTAGCCATCGTATTTGCCTACATCCTCAGCGCTTCCCTTTATGTTCAGGGAGAATTGATATCTGCTTATTTTCTGGTGATCTCTTCTATCGGAGCCTTCGCTTTCTGGGTAGAATCCCACGATCTGCTGCGTGTTCGTTCGCACCGCGCCGCATAGGATATTCTTGGATCGGGCGTGCCTGCCGGTGAATGCGCAGGCCGCCACACAGGCAGGGAATTCCCCAAAACACGCGCTCTTCACACGGCGGAAATATCCCTAACATGCTCTTTGTTAAAATGTTGCAAGATCGGCCATTGTTGGCGCGATTTTCGTAAATTACATAGCGTAATTTTGTATGAGCAACATTGCGAAGCATGCCTGTTTTTAACGATCTGAGTCTACCCGAGAGAGAACAGTTGGAGAAGTTCCCGGTTTATCTCTCCCTTCTAGCCGCCAGCAAAGACTGCCGGTTGGACGGCCGCGAAATGCATACCGCCGTCAAGTTAACCCATATCAAGACATTCTCCTGCGACCCCGTGCTGGCGGATTTTTATGCCGAGGTCGATAAGAATTTTGAAACGACCGTCCGGGAGATCAGCAATCAGCTGCCCGCTGACAGGGATGCACGTGAGATCACCATCAGAAGGGAATTGAACAAGCTGGAAGCCCTCCTCCACAAGCTGGACAAGCGCTATGCCGCGATCATGCATGACAGTCTGCGGTCCTACAAGGACCATGTATCGCGCGCTCACCGCAACGTGCTGGAATATTTTATTTTTCCTCTTCCTATCAGCGGCATAACCGATTGATTCTGTCAAATCATCGCACTGTCGTATTTCATCCATAATTCCTTCATCTTTTCAGTCGTCCGGTCCTTCATCGCATGGATATCGCCGATCAGCCTGTGGATTTTTGGAGTCATGATCAACAGGTACCTTGTCTTTTGCGGCAGCGGATTCCAGTAGGTGTGCACGGTGCCTTTAGCGACAAAGACCGCACACCCCGGTCGGGCTTCGATGATGGAATCGCCGGACCGTACACACAGACATCCTTCCAGAACATACCATGCTTCGTCATCTTTATAATGGACGTGCAGCGGCGCGATAAATCTTGGGGGACCGGGAGACCCACCAGGGTCCTGCCATTCCGCAATTACGAAATCCCCCTGTTCCTGCCCCAGCATGTTCCCCGCAAGAGGGGAGGCGATTATCGGGTTATTTTTCATGATCTTTTTAGGGGCAATTTATCCATTGTGCGTCTTTCCTGTGGCAAATTATTTTTCACATACATTGATTTCTTATGTATATTTGACATATGCATTTACCTCTTTTGTTAATTGCGACGGATCATGCAAGCAAATCCTTTCACCAGAACGATATCCTCATGGGTAAGACGATCGTGATCACCAGCGGTCTGCTGGCTATAGCCACCTGGTTCGGGGCTGAATATCTGTTCCTACTTGTGCATGCGTCGCCGTTGGTCGATTTTGCATTGTACGCCTGTTTTCCCTTTTTTGTCGTTGTGTTCCTGGTTTCACTGTTTATTGTACGGGTACGCCACCCGGGTGCAGGCATTGCGACGAGGAGAGCTTTTTTTGTCTTGCGGAT
>DASYSV010000158.1:0-8750 GCA_036010185.1 Puia sp. | reverse complement strand
CAGGAATTACCTGGACGACTCTGCCATGGCCATTGCACAGGGCGGTTCATTCAGTCAAAGCAGCTATACGGGCCGGTCGCATTTTGCCGAGCTGTACACAAATCTTGCGCTATCGCGTCATGTCGACCTTTTGGCGGGTATTGATTACCGTAATCAAGGTACCGATCAGTCCAACGTTTATCTTTCGCAATATTATTCGGATACCAGCAAGATCGGGTTCGACAGCGCCAGGGTCAGGCAATCGGCGGGATATGTCTCGCTGCAGATCAAGGAGCTGGGCGGTTTCAATCTTGGCCTCGGCGGGCGATACAACGGCTTCAGCAAATATGGAAACGTCGTCACGTATTCGATCGATCCGTCGTATGTCATCGATGATCGCGTGAAGCTGTTCGCAAACCTGTCTTCGGGTTTCTCCGCACCGACGTTGTACCAGCTGTATTCTCCGTATAGTGATCCGTATGGACAGCTGAGCCCCGAAAAAACGGAGAGCCTGGAGATGGGGGCACAATACAGCCGGAAACATTTCAATGCACGGGGAGTATTTTTCCAGCGGCATACGAAGGACGAGATCATCTTCACCTACGATGCTACCTATTACAATGGGTTCTATATCAACCAGGACCGCCAGGACGATTATGGTATGGAATGGGAAGTAAGCTGGAAGGCGGGTCCCTGGTCGTTGACCGGGAATTATACCTATATTACCGGGAAGGGAACGACCCTTTCCGGTGGCAAGGACACCAGCTTCTATAATTTATACCGGCAGCCGAAAAATCTGTTGAACCTGAAGGCGGGCTGGCAGCCGGATGAGGGACTATATATCAGCCTTTCGCTCCGTACGGTGGGCAAAAGGATCGAACCCGTCTATGGCAGCGCCCCCATTCCGGTCGCGTCCTACTACACGCTTAACGGATATGCGGAGTACCGGCTGGCAAAGACCTGGAAATTCTTCCTCGATCTCGAAAATTTAACCGATAGGCAATACTTCGACATACCGGGTTTTAACAGTAAACGATTTAACTTCATGGCGGGTATCGCAGTACATTTATGATGATCTTTATAACCGGCGGGGCGCGCAGCGGCAAGAGCCGGTACGCCCAGGAACGGGCCCTGCAATTCAGCGGAAACCCGGTCTATGTAGCCACTGCAAGAATTTGGGACGAGGAGTTCCGGAACCGGGTCGACCGGCACCGGCAGGATCGCGATGAAAGGTGGACCTTGCTGGAAGAAGAAAAATACATTGGCGGGTTATCATTAGACGGAAAGACCGCGGTCATCGATTGCGTTACCCTTTGGATCAATAATTTCTATTCCGATCTGCGCTATGACGCCGAGGCTTGTCTGGAGGTCTGCCGGCAGGAGGTCGACCGATTGTTACAACAGGAGGCCCGGATCATTATCATCAGCAATGAGATCGGAATGGGAATGCATGCAGACACAGAAGCGGGCCGGAAATTCACCGATCTGCAGGGATGGGTGAACCAGTATATCGCAGGCCGGGCCGATGAGGTGATCTTTATGATCAGCGGAATTCCGCTCACTGTCAAACAAAATAAATAAGTCCATGCAAACAGGTACACAGGCGACACTGCGGCAAAGGCTGCAACATGTCATCGACAACAAGACCAAGCCGCTTGGCGCGCTCGGACGTCTGGAAGAAATAGCTCTTCAAACGGGGCTTATCCAGGGGACCCTGCATCCGCAGCTGAACCGGCCATATATCGTGGTTTTTGCGGGAGATCACGGCATCGCCGCGACGGGAACGGTCAACCCTTACCCGCAGGCGGTTACGGCACAGATGGTGCTGAACTTCATCACGGGAGGAGCTGCCATCAATGTCTTATGTCGTCTCCATCACATCGGGCTTTGCGTTGTCGATGCGGGGGTCAATTTCGATTTCGACGCAGCGATCTTTCCGGGGAAGCTGATCTCTAAGAAGATCGGTCACGGCACCCGCAATTATCTCGAGACCGCGGCTATGACTCCGGAAGAAGCCGAACGGGCCGTCGAGGCAGGGAAAGAAGTGGTGACCGACTTGTATGCCTCCGGATGCAATTGTGTCGGCTTCGGTGAAATGGGTATCGGCAATACCTCCTCCGCCTCGCTGATCATGAGCTATGTCACCGGTATCCCGGTAGAAGAATGTGTCGGACGCGGCACCGGCACGAATGATGAACAATTGACGAAGAAGAAAGAGGTCCTTCGGGATGCATTTCGGCGGCATCTGCCGGCCGTTGCCGCCCATCCCGGGGCTATGACCATTCTTTCGCATGTCGGCGGCTTCGAGATCGCGATGATGACCGGAGCCTATCTGAAAGCGGCAGAGCTTCGGATGGTGATCCTCGTGGATGGGTTCATCAGTACCGCGGCGCTGTTATTGGCCAGGCTTCTCCGCAGCGACGTACAGGACTGTTGTTTTTTCGCGCATGCCAGCGGAGAGAGCGGACACGCGAGGATGCTGGAATATCTCGGCGCCGACCCGTTGCTGGATCTGGGTATGCGTCTGGGAGAAGGAACGGGCGCCGCGATGGCATTCCCTCTGTTGCAGTCGGCTGTACATTTTATGAGGGAGATGGCATCGTTTGAATCGGCGGGGGTGAGTAAGGCTTAGATATGAAAAAAGAAGTCCGGATATTTTTTACAGCTGTGATGTTCCTGACGCGTCTGAGAGTTCCATCATCGGTCGACCATTCGCCAGGGTACATGCGGCAGGCGCCGCGATATTTTCCCGTCATCGGCTGGATCGTGGGCGCGATCAGCTCGCTTTTCTATTTCTTGTTTGCCCGTTATGTATCCGTCGAAATCGGTATTGCGGCTTCGATGATCGCCGGCGTGCTCGTCACCGGGGCCTTTCATGAAGACGGTTTCGCCGACGTCTGCGACGGATTTGGCGGCGGTTGGTCAAAAGAGAAGATTTTGCTGATCATGAAGGACAGCCGCATAGGCGCCTTCGGCGCCATCGGGCTGATAGTGATACTGGGCACCAAATTTCTCGTATTGAAGGAATTGACGCCCGGTCCTTTTTTTATCGTTGCGCTGATCGCTGCACACAGTCTTAGCCGACTCATGCCGGTGCTGGTGATGCAGACCTCGCGTTATGCGGGAGACACGGATACCAGCAAATCCGGATCGATGACGAGTCAGCGTATCGGGACCGGCGGACTGGTGACGGCTGTCGTGCTGGGGCTTGCGCCGTTCGCCTTGTTGCCACCCGGTTTTTTGCTGGCGGTTGCGCCCGCGCTGATCGCAACGTGGTTGATGTATCGTTTTTTTTACCGTTGGATCGGCGGGTATACCGGAGATTGTCTCGGTGCCATACAACAAGTGTCCGAAATCACGATTTACCTGGGATTTGTGGTAATTTGGCGCTATCTATGAAGGAGATCTATCTGATAAGACATACCACCCCATCGGTAGAGAAAGGCATCTGCTATGGACAGACGGACCTGGATGTGACGGAAAGCTTTCGCGAGGAGGCGGAGATGATATTGAAGTCGCTGCCAGCGGGTATAATGACCGTATACAGCAGTCCGTTGAAAAGGTGTACGCTTCTGGCGGAGCATTTATTTCCCGGTGTACCGGTATCGCTCCGGCGGGAGCTGATGGAGCTGCATTGCGGCAGCTGGGAGATGCAACCCTGGGATCAACTGCCCAAAGAAGAGATCGACCCCTGGATGGCAGATTTCGTCAATATCCGCGTTCCGGGTGGCGAGAGCTATCTTGACCTGCATGAGCGCGTGATGAATTGTTTTACCGCGATCGCCGCGACCGGCGGCGGCCCGCAGGTCATCGTTGCCCATGGTGGCGTTCTCCGTAGTATACTTGCCGGGATCACGGGTACACCGCTGATCGACAGCTTTAAGGCGTTTGCGCTGCACTATGGGTGTGTGGTGAGGGTGCGGCCGGAGGAAGGGGCGTTTGAAATGTTGTGGAATAGGACGCCGCCGGAGAAGGAGCAGCATAAGCCTTCCAGCTTTTACAAGAGGTTCGTTTAAAATCCTGACAAATAGAAGAAATTGCCTAATTTCGCACTCCTTTCGCCGCGACTCCGTTTGCCGCGAAGGAATTGGTCCCGTAGTACAATGGATAGTATAAGGGTCTCCGAAGCCCTGGGTTCCAGTTCGATTCTGGACGGGACCACATTAGCCTCATAGTCAATTGTTTATCAATTGTTTATGAGGTTTTGTCTTTGGGGGATGTGTTAGAACAGCCTCAATTGTATAGGCGTTTGCATAGCCGGCTGCAGGCGGGTCTTCGTCAGCCTGGATTGCCTGTATTTTTCTATGGGCGCCGCAATGGCAATGTTCAAACCATAGGAGACGGCGATAGTCAGTAACGCCACGACCCAACTTGCTTTTAAGAAACCTGACGACAGCCTTTCGCTGAATACATCGCAGATCATCAAAACCAGCATATGGGAAATATAGATGGGATATGAGAGTTCTCCGATCTTGCTGTCAAGCCTGTTCTTCTTGAGGAAATTGAAAAGCAAGGGGATGGCTATCAACATCGTGGTAAAGTATGCAAAATCCCTCATGGAAAACGGGAGGAATCCGAATTTCAGCGTCGGCAGGTGCGTATACAAAATGGTAAAGAGGACAGTGAATATCAGCAGCGCTCTGCAGTATGACGGGGGAATGTGTTTTGTCTTTAGCTTAAGGTAGATCCGGTAGGAGACGTATCCCAGTAAGAAGAACATCACCTCGGTCGGGAAAAAGCGATACGTCCATGGATCGTTCTGCAAATGAAAACGATCGTAGAGCACCATCCTGAGCAAGAAAGCTCCGATTATGAGTGGAACTACAGTCTTTAACCCCCTGCGCAGGATAAACGGCGCGATCAGGTAAAATGTCAGCTCGAGGCCCAGGGTCCACGCCTGGGGGATGAACAAAAACGTATAAACATACGGGTTAGTATTCCGAAAATTAGCCGTCAGAAACAAGTTTCCGTCCGGATTCAGACCCAGGAACATGGCAAGGCCCTGTCCGAATATCAGGAGGTTGATCAGGATCAAAAATGTCGACGCAAACCAACTGGTTTTGAACGACGTGTAATTGACGAAAACCGGCGCGGTGTGGTCCGCGTTGAGGTATGAAATGCCTATACAGACCAGCATGGTGGCCACAAATACCGCCCAGTAGATAGGGTATAGGCGCATAAACCTATTCGTTATGAAAAGCCGGTACGAGTTATTTACACCGACATATTTTTCATTCAATATGACCGACATGTAAAAACCCGAGATAATAAAGAAGGATTGAACGGCGATCTGCCCTCCAACCAGATTACAGCCGAATATAGGTCCGCAATGCGTGGCAACGACTGCCAGCGCCAATAAAAGTCTGATCAGTCCCATATTACAATAACGACTAATACAGACGATTATTTTCGGCGCGGTCTATTATTTCAAGACGCTCTTCAATTCCTTCTCAAGGTCGTCGCCGCGGAGGCCCTGAGCAATGATCTTGCCCTGGGGATCGATAAGGACGTTGAAAGGGATCCCGTCGAAATTAAAGGTCTTGACGGCTTTGCTTTCCCAGAATTTGAGATCGCTGACCTGGGTCCAGTCGAGCTTGTCGGCGCGGATCGCCTCCTGCCATGCATCCTTTTCTTTGTCGAGCGAAACCCCGACGATCGTAAAATTCTTGCCTTTGAATTGATTGTAGGCGATTACCACATTGGGATTTTCGGCGCGGCATGGTCCGCACCAGCTGGCCCAGAAATCGACGAGCAGGTATTTTCCTTTAAAGGAGGAAAGAGACACCGTATTTCCGTTTGCATCGGGGAGCGAAAGATCGGGGGCTTGCTTGCCGACCCAGCTATTCGCCTGGTCATGCGCTTCCTGCTGGACCAGCTGTTCCTTTTGCAGATCGTAGCTTTGCCTTAGCGCGGTCAAAACGCCATTTTCGGGATATTTCCTCACCAGATCGGACAGGGAGGCTTCGAAGTCGCTCCGGGGGAAGCTGCGGGAGGCCCAGCTTAGTGCCAACGCGCATATCGTCGCATTGGTGTTGGTATTGACCACCTGCTTGAGATAGATATTGAGATCCTGGATGGCATTGTTCTTCACTCCGGTCGCGGCAAGCAGCTGTGTGTCGGCTGCATTCGCCTGTTTGAGGCTGTCGAGATCGGCCATGCTCTTCTCTACCTCGAAATTCTTTTTCCCAAAAGCGGTGATCAGATCTTTCAGCTGACCGCTGGCTTCCGAACCGCTGACAGTATAGAAATCGTCCTGTTTTCCCAGATCGACATTGACGCGTATCTCGGAGGCGTCATTGATCAACGGAACAGCGATGACATTGGAACCGAATACCACTTCGAAGATCTCCTGCGTCTTTACTGCGCCCGTCACGGTGAAGCTGCCACTGGTGACCGGAAGCCTGGCGGAATCGAGGATCACCGGCGCCTGATCCTTTCCATAAGACACCTCCTCGAGATAGACTTTTGAGATAGGTCCCGCCATGGCGGACAGCTTGTCCGCATTCTTAAAGGTGCCCTCGACGGTGAAGGTCCCTTTCTTCTTCGGCTGACAAGAGAGGGTGAAAAGAACACAGGCCATCATGACGACCGGTACTATACGGGAGAGGTGCTTTGTCATATCTTAATTTTCCAGTTTTTCGAGCAATAATTGATTGGTGAGCCTCGGGTCCGCTTTGCCTTTGGAAAGCTTTTTTACTTCTCCGACGAAGAGACCGATGAGACCTTTCTTCCCTTTCTTATATTCCATGACCTTGTCGGGCATGCCCGCCAGAGCCTGTTCGATCCAGACTGCGATCTCGGTAGTATCCGAGCTTTGCAGCAGGTTGAGGGCGATAGCAATATCCAGGGGTTTGCGCGAAGGTTCCAGGCCGAGGACGGGATAGATGCGCTGAGCCGCGATGGAAAAGCTCAGCCTCCCTTCTTCGACCAGCCGGATCAATTCGGCCAGCGCATCCGGAGGCACAGGAAGGTCTTTCCATTCCAGCGACAGCTCATTGAGGCCGGAACGTACCGGGCCTAACATCCAGTTGGCAGCCGCCTTATAATTGGTCGTATGGGCGATGAGCCGCCCGAAATAAACAGCGCTGTCTTTATCGCTGACGATGACGCGGGCATCGTATTCCGGCAACTGCAGGTCGCTGGTATATCGCTGGACCAATTCTTCGGGCAAAGCCGGGAGCGACGCGCGCACACGCTCCAATAATTCGTCTGTCACCACAAACGGCGGAAGATCCGGATCCGCAAAATACCGGTAATCGTTGGCTTCTTCTTTCGTCCTCAGCGGGAAGGTCGTTCCTTCCGACGCATCGAAACTGCGGGTCTGCTGTTGAATGGGTTCTCCGGCCGCCAGCAGACCGATGAGCCTGCGGGCTTCGAATTCTATTGCCCGCCGGACGTTGCGGATAGAGTTGAGATTCTTGACCTCGACCTTCGTACCCAGCGCTGTCTCGCCTTTAAGCCTGACGGAGACATTGGCATCACAACGCATGCTGCCTTCCTCCATATTCCCGTCACAAATTTCCAGGTAGCGTAACAACTGGCGGAGCTCGGTAAGATACGCATAGGCTTCGTCGCCGCTGCGTATATCCGGTTCGGTGACGATCTCGATCAACGGCACCCCCGCCCTGTTCAGATCGATGGAAGTGGTATCGGGGGCCACATCGTGGAGGCTTTTGCCGGCATCTTCTTCAAGATGGATGCGGTTGAGGCAGATCACGCGCTCGCCCGCCGCGGTCCGGATGCTCACCCTTCCGCCTTTGCATATGGGCGTCGTATGTTGCGATATCTGGTAACCCTTGGGAAGGTCGGGATAGAAATAGTTCTTTCGGGCAAAATAATTGTTCCGCTCGATCTCGCTATGACAGGCGAGACCCATGCGGATCGCATATTCGACCGCCAGCTTGTTGAGACGCGGTAGCGCGCCGGGTAAAGCCAGCGTGACGGGACTTATCTGTGTATTGGGTTCTGCTCCAAACACCGCGCTGTCGCCGCAAAATAGCTTGGTCCGGGTCAACAGCTGTGCATGCACTTCGAGCCCCACCACTATTTCGTATGCATCGTAATTAATCCCCATATAATAAAACTGGCTGTCGGCGAACCGGCAGCCAGCAAAGCTACGAAAAAAGTGGGGGCTATATCAGAGATCGGCGGTCTTCAGCTTCCTCGGTATCTTTACATCCAGGCTCATGGATTTGCCTCCCCGCAGCAGATCGACGTGGACGCTGGGTTTGGTGCGACTTTCCCTTGCTATCTGGGCCAGTTCCATGGCGCTATTGACCTCTTTCCCCTCAAACTTCGTGATGATGTCCCCTTCCTTTAGCCCTGCTTTCGCAGCGTTCGACTCTTCATCCACTTCCAATATCTTCACCCCTTTGCCATCTTCGGTATCCTGCGCATGGATGCCGAGACGCGGGCTGTTGTCGAGTTTGTAGCTAAAGTTATAACTTCCCTGCGGCATCATCTTTTTGAAATCACGGGAGATGTACGGTTCGGGGGCCATATTCCAGACGGTCGCTTCTTTGCTCTTGCCGAGCACGGCTGTCGCCTTTTGTTCTTTTCCATCCCTTTTATACGTTATGGTGACCTTGTCCTCAGGTTTATACCCGCGGATAGCATCTGCGAGGGATTCGGGACCGTCGATCGTAATATCGTCCACCTTCGTGATGAGATCGCCTTGTTTCAGTCCCGCTTTTTCGGCGGCGCTACCGGCCGACACTTCTCCTATTTTCGCGCCGTCGGGACCGCCTTCCGGTTTGAGCGAAGTGACACCC
>DASYSV010000150.1:0-6933 GCA_036010185.1 Puia sp. | reverse complement strand
AAGGAATTGTTGCGGGATGCAGAGCCTTTCGTTTTAAAATGTATCCGCCGTCAATTGGAAACGATGCCGACCTATCCGGTGTGTTATTGTCTGGGAGAGGGGACCAACTATAAGTATTTCAGCCGCATCAATGAAAAGCATGGATTTTTTCACGAGATAGTGCCGTTGCCGCACCCGAGATGGGTAATGCAGTATCGGCGCAAACGGGTGGGGGAGGTTGTGGAGGTGTATGTATCGCGGCTGCGTGCGCATGTGCCTTAATGGATACGGTCGCCTCGTACTTCGAGGGAAGCGATGACGCCGGCTTCATACTCCAGCCATTCCGCCCAGCGTCGGCGGACGACGGCGGCATCGATATAGGATTCTGCGAGCTCGATGAAGAGGTGGTAATGCCCCGCCTCGCTTTCCATGAACCGCCGGTAAAACTGCCGGAGATACGGGTCTTCGAGCCCTTCGCTGAGACGTTTGAACCTCTCGCAGCTACGGGCTTCGATCAGCGCGCAGATCAGGAGGCGATCCAGGAAGCGCTGTTCTTCGCTACCGCCTTTCGCTTCGAAGGCCATCAGCCGGTTGACGTATTCGTCTTTACGCTGCGGCCCCAGCCGGAGACCTCTTTTTTGCAGTTCTGCCAGTACGAGGCGAAAATGACCCCATTCTTCGGTGACGATGGGTGAAACATCGTCCACCAGACGCTGCCGGCTGGGGTATCGCTGGATCATCGAGATACAGCTGGTGGCGGCCTTTTGTTCGCACCAGGCATGATCCGTAAGAATATCCTCCAATGAGATAGCGGCCAGATCGACCCAGCGCGGATCGGTGGGCAGCTGCAGACCGAGGATGTTTTTCTGGCTGACGCCGGGCGTGGTTTCCATGGGCCAAAATTAAGTAAATTCGGGAGCCCAAAACCTTGCATCATGAGAAACTTCCTGCCATTCCTCCTCCTGGCATTCACCAACATCGCCATTGCGCAAACCAATACCAAATACCTGATCAGGGCAGGCAGCCTGTTCGACAGCGAGACCGGGCAGTTCAGGGATGACATGACCATCTTGGTAACCGACAATCACATCACCGCTGTAAAGCCTGCGAAGGAAGTGACCAGGCAGGAAGAACAGGACCGCCAGGTCATCGATCTTTCGAAATACACCGTCCTGCCGGGACTGATCGATGCCCACACCCATTTGCTTAACAGGGAGATCCTCCATCCGGGCAACGACTTCGATGGGTTGGATATGGCCAGACAGCTGATGATGGATGGGGACGCCTACCGGGCGATCTACGGCGCCGCACGGGCCCGGGCATATCTTGAAGCAGGGATCACCGCGGTGCAGGATCTGGGTAACTCGGGCGAGTTTGCCGATATCGCCCTGCGCAGAACCATCCGGGAAGGTCTTGTCGCCGGTCCGCGAATGCGGTGCGCGGGTAAAGGCCTGTCCTCGCAGGGCGGCCAGATGCCCGGGACGATCTATAAGCATCAGTCGGTGATCAATGACGAATACAGGATCGTCCGGGGTCCCGATGATGGCGTCCAGGCTGTCAGGGAAAATATTACCCAGGGTGCGGACGTGATCAAGATCTATTCGAATAATACGCCCAACAACACTTATCTGAGCATAGCGGAAATGCAGGCGATAGTGGGTGAAGCGCATCGGTATCATATCCGCGTGACGGCGCATGCGACGAACAACCAGGCGGTTTACAATGCGGTGGTGGCCGGGGTGGACGGCATCGAGCACGGCTATGAGGTGGCAGACTCGACACTGGAACTGATGGCAAAAAAAGGGGTAGTGTTGGTGCCTACCGATCTGGATAGTGTCACCTTCACGCAATATGTCAAATTAATCGCTCCGTCAAATCCCGACGAGATGATGCGCGAGATCATGGGCTACCGCGCGTACCTGGGCACACGTTTGCGCCGGGCCATCCAGAAAGGTGTGACTATCGTTGCCGGCTCCGACGATTATGTCGATTTTAAACTGCCGTTCGCCGAACCGTCCAAACGGACCCTGATCGGGTATCACGAAAGTGGGATCGCTATACCGCAGGTGCTGCAATTCGCTACCATCAATGCGAGCCGGCAATTGAACTGGGCCGGTAAGATCGGCGTGCTGAAGACCGGCTATCTGGCCGATATCATCGCTGTGGACAGGGACCTCGAAAAAAATATCGACGCTATCCTGCATGTGCATTTCGTCATGAAGGACGGGAAGGTAATCACGGCTGTTAAATAGGCGGGATTTGTGTACGTTTGCCGGAAAATGCGGTTATGCCGGATGAAGATTTTCTGGGAAAGAGGCTCGAAGAGCGCAGGACACAGGATGCGTTGAGGCGGTTGCGGCTGCCCGATGGGAAGGTGGATTTTTGTTCCAACGATTACCTGGGCGTCGCGAGGAATGGGTTGCTGGAAAAGGAGATGGTTCATGGCGACGCGCATGGCAGCGGCGGATCGAGGCTGCTGGCGGGGAACTATGCGTTGATCGAAGAAACGGAAACCGCGATAGCTGGTTTCCATTCGGCGCCGGCGGGATTGATCTATAATTCGGGTTATGATGCGAATGTCGGGTTGTTGAGCTGCGTCCCGCGGCGCGGAGATGTCATCCTGTATGACGCGCTGGGCCATGCATCGATAAGGGACGGGATAAGGCTGTCGTTTGCGCAGTCTTTTGGCTTTGCGCATAATGATTGCCGCGATCTGGAGCGGCGTCTGGCCGCGGCGGAGGGCGGGGGGACCGTCTTCGTGGTTACGGAATCCGTGTTTTCGATGGATGGGGATCTGGCGCCGCTGTACGTGATGGAGGAGTTGTGCGGGCGTTACGGCGCCCATTTGATCGTCGACGAGGCGCATGCGACGGGTGTCATCGGCGCGGAAGGAGAGGGGCTGGTGCAAAGAATGGGATTGCAGGACCGGTGTTTTGCGCGGGTGCATACGTTCGGGAAGGCGATGGGATGTCATGGCGCGATCGTGCTTGGGAGTGAGACATTGCGGGAATACCTGATCAATTTCTCGAGGGCTTTCATTTATACGACCGCATTGCCTCCGGCCAGCGTGCGGGCGATAGCGTCGGCCTACCGGTTGGCGCCGGGGCTCGGGGCGGAAAGACAACAACTCCAACGGCTGATCGAACGCTTTTGCCTGGCCGAAATCGGCTTCCGGCGACTCGGTAGCGGGACGCCTATACAGGGAGTGGTGGTGCCCGGGAATGCGGAAGTGAAGGCCTTGGCGACACGGTTGCAGGAGGCGGGGCTGGATGTTCGGCCGATACTATACCCCACCGTGCCCCGTGGCGGCGAGCGTTTGCGCATCGTGTTGCACTCGTTCAACACCGAAGAGGAGGTGGACAGGCTGACCGGTTGTCTAAAATGAATAAGCCGGCTCTTTTGGAGACCGGCCTATTGCCTACCTGAACCACCTGAACTAAATTAAAGGATACGTTGAGTACGTTGCGCGCTTGTGTTACTATACATTTACCACTGCAAAAATGAGGGGAAGGATGCATCCAAACAATACCATTTTGTGGTATTACCGGAACAGGGAATGAACAGCCGAAAGCGGTTCGGCGGGCCCTTTACCAAAAAATAACTTATTTTAGTTGATCAATACGACTGGTATGAGAATCGTCCCATTTCTGATCTCGCTGATCCTGACTATCGGGCTGATCGTTTGTCTGAACAGACAATGGGGTGTAACGAAGACACCCCTTCTCGGTCAATTCCTTAGTCCGCAGCACGGATTTTGGCAGAATGCGGAACCCATTGGCAAGGACTTCGGCGGCGACGTGAAGCTGGAGGGTATGCAGGGGAAAGGCGACGTTTATTTTGACGAGAATCTCATTCCGCATGTCTTTGCGGACAGCCGGACGGATGCCTGCTATATCCAGGGGTATCTTCATGCGAGATTCCGCCTGTGGCAAATGGAATTCCAGGTCTATGCCGCCGCGGGGCGTCTCAGCGAGATACTCGGACCCGGGGCGGACAATTCCATTCTGAAGTATGACCGGAGCATGCGGAGGCTGGGAATGGTGACCGCAGCCCGGGCGGCGCTGGCGGCCATGGAAAGCGACTCCTCCGTGAAGGCGGATTGCGATGCCTACACCGCGGGAGTAAACGCCTATATCAGCGGGCTCAAAGCAAGCGACCTTCCCCTCGAGTACAAACTGCTGAACTATATGCCGGAGCCCTGGACCAATCTGAAGATCGCCTTATTCATCAAATACATGGCCTATGATCTGGCGGGCGCCGACAACGATTTCGAGCTGACCAATGCCCGCAGCTTTTTTGGCAAAGACGAATTTGCCAGGCTTTTTCCGGCGGTGCAGGACAGCGTCGATCCCATCATCCCAAAAGGAACGTTATTCCAGCCTCCGAATGTTTTGCCGAAGATGCCGCGCATGGCCGACAGTCTTTATCTCAACAGCACCGCTACCGTCACCGATCTGGAGCTCAAGCCGGAGAAGGACAACGGCAGCAATAACTGGGCGGTCAGCGGCAGGAAGACGAATAGCGGCAAGCCCATCCTTTGCAACGATCCCCATCTGAGCACCAATCTTCCCGCTATCTGGTACCAGATGCAGATACATACGCCGTCGTATAACGTTTATGGAGTCTCGTTTCCGGGAGCGCCCTATGTCATCATCGGATTTAACGACAGCTGCGCGTGGGGCGTCACAAATGCAGGCAGGGACGTGCGCGATTATTATTCCATCAGATTCAAGGACGAAAGCCGCCGGGAATACTGGTTCAACGGTGCGTGGAAAGATGCGCCGCAACGCATCGACACGATCCTGGTCAAGGGTCGGGAACCTTTTTACGATACGGTGTCTACCACCGTTTTCGGACCGGTGATGTTCGACCCCGGCTTTACGGGATATTCCGATGTATCCAGCAGCCATTCCTATGCCGTCCACTGGAAACCCGCCGATACTTCGGATGAGATCAGGACCTTCAGTCGTTTCCAGTCGATGCATAATTATTCCGATTACAAAGCGGCGTTGAACACATTCAGGAGTCCCGGTCAGAATTTCGCCTTTGCCGATAAGGCCGGGGAAGTGGCGCTCTGGCAGCAGGGTGAATTCCCCGCGAAGTGGAACGAACAGGGACTCTTCGTGATGCCCGGCGAGGACAGCTCGTATATGTGGCAGGGTAATATCCCCGAAGAGGAAAACCCCCATATGGTCGTCAGCGAACATGATCGCGGTTTTGTGAGCAGCGCCAACCAGCTTCCGGCGGATACGAGCTATCCCTATTACCTGGGCGACGACTATCCTATCTACCGGGGGCTCGTCATCAACCGGAAATTGAACAATAGCAACTCGATCACGGCCGCGGATATGATGGCGATGCAGACCAGCAATTATGACATTTTCGCGGCGATGGCCAAACCGATGCTGCTGCACAATATCCAGGATCTAAGATTGAATGAAAAGGCGAAGAACTACCTGGGCATCTTCTCCGGCTGGGACCTCAACGATGATCCCGATGAAGTGGCGCCCACCATCTTCAGGTATTGGTGGGCTCACCTGGAAAAGGACATCTTCGACGATGAATATTCGAAGACCAGCCTGCCCATGAAACGCCCCTATGAAAGCACGGTGCTGGAAGCGCTGCTTAGGGACTCCACCTGGTCTTTTATCGACAATGTGAATACCCCCGAGAAGGAAACGCTGCGGCAGGTGGTTACTACCGCCTTCCTGCAGGCCATTCCCGATCTGGAAGAGGCTGCCAGCCAGGGCCGGCTTGCCTGGGCGAAGAATAAGGACACCTGGGCGCGTCATCTGTTGAGGCTGCCGGCTCTGAGTCGTATGCACCTGCCCATCGGCGGCGGAGTGCATTGCATCAATGCTGCCAAGCAATTCCATGGCCCCAGCTGGAGGATGGTCGTACACCTGACGACACCGACGGAAGCCTATGGGATCTATCCGGGGGGACAGAGTGGCAATCCCGGAAGTCCGTACTATGATACCTTTATCGACAAATGGGCGGCGGGGCTTTACAATACGCTTTGGGTGATGAGCGCGGACGATGTGAAGAACCAGCGGATCCGGTGGGTCCTGCATTTTTCGGGTACATAAGACGGCCACGGGCCGGCTCGCCCGAAGGGCAATCGTTGGCAGATTGCTCGAATTGGGCTATTTTTCCGGCAGACCAATTCGAGCACATAAACTTTATTCGCATATGGTGGCAAAATTCTTTATAACGACCGGTCTGATCGCGCTGCTGAGCTTTATCGCCGGACTTTTTCTCCCCTGGTGGACGATCGCCGTGGTGGCTTTTCTCGTGAGCGCGCTGATACCGCAAAAGCCTCTTCGCGCTTTTTTTGCCGGGTTTCTCGCACTGTTCCTGTTGTGGGGAGGCATGGCGCTGGGCATCGATCTGGCCAACGATAGTATCCTGTCCGCGCGTGTGGCGGCCATCCTTCCGCTGGGAGGTTCTTCCCTCGCGCTGATCGTCGTCACCGCCCTCGTGGGCGCGCTGGTCGGCGGGGGTGGATCCGTGACGGCGGCTTTTTTAAGAAAATGAGGTGTCGATGGCACGCAGTATTGTATTATTCGTACTCTCCTGGGTCTGTCATTCGGTCGTCTACGCGAACCGCGTGACCGGTAGCGTCCGGGACGACAAAGGGAACGTTCTTCCCTATGCCTCTGTTCTCGTCAAAGGGACCACGCGTGGCGTGACGGCAGGTAGTGATGGCCGATACAGCATCGCGCTTTCTTCGGGAGATTATACCCTCGTATGCCAGTATGTGGGCTATGGCCGGCAGGAGAAGAAGATCAGCGTCCGCGACTCCGCGTTGGTGGTCGACTTCAGTCTCTCGCCGCAGCAGTTGTCCATGGCTGCCGTGGTGGTGCGACCCGGCGGAGAAGACCCGGCCTATGCGATCATCCGTCATGCCATCAAGCGGCGACGGGACTACGAGGCCCCGCTGGATTCCTTTTC
>DASYSV010000135.1:0-5397 GCA_036010185.1 Puia sp. | reverse complement strand
GGACAGCCGTTCCGCTTTTCCACCACCGTTACATTATACGTACCCCAGGCAGTATCGCCGGTGAGCGGGTTCTGGGACGTAGCTGCAAAACCGTTCGGTCCGCTCCAGGCATATAATAACCCATCGGAACCTCCAAACGGTGTGGGATAGTTGCTGGCAATGGCATTGCCGCCATAGAGCGCTATCTGGCTGCCTACCAACCCCGAGAAGGCCGAGGGGATAGGAGGGAAGGTATCGATAGGAACGATTACCGTATCTACGCGCGTCGGCGGACAGCCTTCGGCAGGCGATGCCGTGACGACATAGGTACCCGGTTTGTCGATGTTGAGCTGCGAGCTGTCGGCGTTGCTCCCCACGATCTGGCCGCTCAGCATCTTCCAGGTATAGATACCCACGGTACTGTTATTGGTCAGAGTGATCGTCCCCTCGGGATGGTTACACCGGATGGTATCCGGTTTCAGCGTATAATCCATCACGGGGTTCTGCAGGAAGGTCAACGGCGTAACAAAGTCCTGCATATTCGAAGTAAACGAATTGGAGGACCTCGATTTAAAGAAGATATTGGCGAACAGCGACTGACAGGGGCTCAAAGCGGAATACAGCGCGGGATCGACACCGACACGGGACAGATTCAGACCGATCTCGTTGAACTGTTCTGTCGAGTATTGATTATTCCAAACAGAGGCTCCGAGCGTTGTACCCGTCCCCCAGGGGGTGGCATAGGTGGTATCCTGTGTAGGAGTAACGGAAAAGTTGGAAATACCTGCGCCCCAGGCGGTGGAACCGGTTTTCGAGACGATGGAAGCATATCCGAAGGCGGGAGACGCCGATGCGCCATTGAAGGCGCCGGTAAAATTGAAACGGGCAGGCGTAACCGTCGCCAATGTGTTCGAGCTGACCCAGATGCGCAAGTCTATCACAGGGGTCAGGCCCGGCGAAATATTTACTGCCAGGATCATATCACCCGTCTGGAGGATATTGCCGGAGGCGTCGAAGAGCCATTGGGTATGTCCTGCATCCGGCCCGGCTGTCGTAAATTTACCGGTCGCAGAGCTATAGGTAAAGGAATTCTTATAGAGCTCGACATCGAAATAGCTGGATCCAACCGTACCATAGGTGGAGACCGCGGTAAAGAACCAAAGCGAATCGTACACCGATGTTCCGTCCCTGCGCATATGGGCATAGACGTCTACCAGGTCGTTTTTATTGGGGAAGCTGGAAACGCCGCCTACCCAGTTGGATGGGTTATCTCCGTTTTTTGACGCAATGGTAAACGTTGTCGAATCCTTAAGCGTGGAGGCCGCCGAAAAGTCCCTTCCATAGACCGCGTCCAGCCAGAGTTTGCCGCCGACCTTCGAATACAGCAGCGTCGACATTCGTTTGTTGAAGGAGACATTGAGACCACCCTGCAGATCGGCGCGATAAACGGCCGCGTTGGACGTGTCGATGACGTTGTTGCCGACGCCTGACGGCGCGAACCAGTCGTCTGTGGATATGGCGCCTTTGACCGGACCATATTTCACCCAATTGGTACGCGTATCGGCGTCCACACCAAAGTTCGCGAAAATGCCGCCGGGGTTCAGCTGGCCATAGCCATGCAGGGGTGCAAGGCTGATCGCGATCGAGAGGAATCGGATAGCTTGTTTCATAGCTTCGGATTATGTGAGACGACCCTACGGTAGATCGCCTTATTTATAAACGGGACAAATCCGGGCAAAGTATGCCCGGATCGCCTTAGGTTTCATAGGTGCCTTATTTCTTACGCAGGGTCACCGTTCCTGCGTCCGTCACAACACCCGTACTAACTGATATAGCGGATGTTGTGTCGGAATAGGCAGTATCCTGTGCGTGAAATAAGAGATTCCAGGCGCCGGCATTTACGCCGGCAAAAAAGTAATAACCGGTTGCCGTGTCGGGTAGGGCCATCAGCGTATCCGTGCCCTGCACTGCCCAAACTTCGGGTTTGGCGGCCGCAGGCAAAACAAAGCCCTTGATACTGCCGCCAATGGCATCTGCATAGGTCCGGATCACCGGTTTCAAAATATATTTTCCTGAGCCGGTCGCCACGATCGAGCGACCCGCGTCGAAATCGATCCACAGACGGTAGACGATACCGCCGGTGAGCGTCGTATTGATCTTGAGCTTCACTCCGGATTGTTGTCCGGAAGGAGTTTTCATCGGATAGGACTGGCCGTCGACGACCACAGAATTGCCATCCCCGAGGATCAGCCGCAGCTGGGACAATTTGCCCGCGGGCAGGTCGGCAGAGGCCAATACCGTGTCGATCCCATTTTTGAAATCGAGCAGGTTGTATATGCCGGGTCGAAGTAAGGGTATAGTATGCCAGCCGGAATCGGTTGCCGAGTCGGAGGAAACGTTGACCGCTACCTGCTGAACGTCGATATAAACCGCGTCGTAAGTTGCCGGTCCGTCCGTCAATCTGATTTCGAGATGACCCGTAGCACTGGTTCTGCTTGTGCTTTTACTGCAGGAAAAGAAAAGGAACAGACCTGCAAACAGGAGAGTGGAGATTAGCAGAGTTTTCTTAAGGCTCGGTTTTTTCATGAGATTCAGAATTTTATCATGAAGGCTTACGTATATAAGACAGGATAATAGCCCCGTGGTCCTAGGTCGGGAAGTATTATTTTTGTTTTTTTGTATTAAAACGTTAGCTCATACGTAATGCTAGGAATAACAGGGATAAGAGGTAGCTGTTTGGCGATCACTTTCCGCGTGGAAGGATCAATTGTCCTGTAAACGAAGGAGTTATTCGGCCGGGCGTAGACATTGTATACCGAGAATATCCATTCCGATAAGAGGGTCCTTCGGCCTATAGTCCGCGATCTTTGGTAGTGAAGGCTGAGGTCCAGACGATTATACGGGGTCAGGCGATAGTTGTTGGCGATGATGTCGAGGGTGGTCTTGCCACGATTGAGACCACGCCCCTGTCCACGGCCCCTGCCGGGGTTATCGAATAGCGGGCTATGCCCGGGTCCCGGGTTGATGATATAGGACGAATCGGGACTCAGCGAAAAAGCCCGGCCGCTGGCCGCCAGGAAATTGGCCGCGATCTTCCAATGCGGGGTAATGGCATAGGCCGTCGAAAGATCCACCATATTCCGCCGGTCGTAGGCAAAAGGAAAGGTTTGTCCTTCGTTGAGAGAGTCGAATTGCTGGTACGCATAAGCCAGCGTGTAAGCCAGCCATCCAGTCCATCTGCCCCGGTTTTTCCGCACGAAAAGTTCGGCGCCATAGCTCCACGCTTTTCCGAAGACAAGCTGGCTTTCGACGGAGTTATCGATGACAGGCGTATCGACCCCTCCGAAAAGCAATTGGTTCCCCATTTGCTTATAATAGACTTCCAGACTGGTCTGCAGGATATTGGACAAAAAATTCTTGTATACTCCCGCGGTGTATTCCGTGGAGGTCTGCGGTTGCACGACATTGCTGCTGCCGATCCAGATCTCGGCGGGGAAGGAAGCGTTATAGCTCTGCACCAAATGGATGTACTGGTGCATGCTGGTGAAGGAGACTTTTACGCTGGTAGTAGGATCGATCAGGTAAAGGAGGGACAGACGCGGTTCCACCGAAAAATAGGTTGCGTCGTCCTTGAAAAAATAAGGCGCCCTAACGCCCACGTATGCCTGCCATTTTTTGCCGAGTACGATGTTGTCCCCGACATACGCCGCGACGCGGTTGTTCGTTTTCGGCGGTATCCCCGACGGGACGATATTAAGCGTCGAATCGGGCGGAGCGACCTGTCCTGACAGCGACGCGGGATAGAGGGCCTGGTGCAAATAATCGACACCCGCAGTAATGGTGTGGCCGGAGGCCGGATACCAATCGATCTCGCTCTTAGCGTTGATATCTTTGATGCCGGAATACAGCTGCGCGAAGAACCCGTCTTCAGTCGCCGACAGGAATTGATGATACCGGTTATATTCAACCGACGTATGTGAAAAGAGCTTCCCCGAGAATTGATGGTTCCATCGCAACATGAAGGTCGTATTACCGAAATTCATGGAATAATCGATGCCCGTGCTGTCCGTCGAATTGCCGGAATAGGTATTGTTGTCCCGGCCGCTGTAAAAGCCGACGAGAAGACGATCCTTCGGAGACAGCTGGAAGCTGAGCTTGGCATTGACGTCGTAGAAATAATAGTCTTTGAAATAGTTGTTCTGCAGCAGGGGATGAAGCAGGACATCCGTCATACTCCGGCGGCCGGAGATCAGGTAAGAGGATTTACCCTTCTCCAGGGGTCCATAAACCGTGGCGCCGGAAGAAAGCGTGCCCATCTGGACGTTCCCGCCCGTTTGCTGATTGCTTCCGTCTTTCATGACCACGTTCAGCACCGAGCTGATGTGATCGCCGTAAATAGCGGGAAAGCCACCTTTCATCAGGCTGGCATATTTGACGGTGGGCGGGTTGAAGATGCCCACCAGTCCAAAGATATGACTGGGGTTGTAGAGCGTCGCATCGTCCAGCAGGATGAGGTTCTGACCTTCGTTGCCGCCCCGTACGTAATAACCCGGTGACCCGTCGATGCCCGCCTGTACGCCGGGAAGCATTTCGACCGACGAGATCACATCCCCGCTGCCGCTGACGGAGGGCGCCGAGACGATCATATCATTGGACAGATCCACCAGCGCGGTCTGGTTCTTTTTGACGTTATCTTCTCTTTTGTCTTTCGATATGGTGAGTTTGCCGATCGACTCCTGGTCGTCGTTGTGTTCCAATTCGAACGAAAGCATTTCATCCCCGGAGAGGTTTACCCTACGGGACAGAGTCTTATAGCCGACATAAGATATCTCGAGATTGAGCGTATCGGAGACCGGGACGGACAGCGAGTAGAAACCATAGTTGTTGGAGAGGATACCGTGCCCCGAGAAAGGCTCATAAATGCTGGCGCCTATCAGCAATTCGCCGGTACGGGTGTCCTTTACATATCCGCTGAGGGTGACGGTCGAAGCCGCATGGGGGGATTGCAGAATGATCTGATCGCCGACCACCTGGTAGGTGAGGGTCGTCCCAACCAGTACCTGGCGCAAAAGCTCTTGTAACGGCATCTGCACGGCCGTAAGGCTGACGCGGTGCTGAGCGGGCAGGATACCGGCGTCGTAAGCGAATTTATACGGGCACTTCGACTCGATGACCGAGAGCGCCTCGGGAAAGGAAGCGTTTTTCAGGGTGACGGTAACGAGGGTTTGGGCAAATTTCTGATCCTGGGCGGTCGAGGGCGTGGTTAAAAAGGAGAAAAGAATAAAAAGAAGTACTGCGACCAGCGGGGGCAGACGATCGGACGGAGTCCGATCCAATTCATTGGGGCGTTTGCGGCGGGTCATGCCTTGAAACGTCGGTAGCAAGAAAGTTATTATTCCCGGCCTATTTACTTGATCG
>DASYSV010000132.1:0-1735 GCA_036010185.1 Puia sp. | reverse complement strand
CTGAAGCGCTGCAGGAAGATTTCGATCTGTTGACCACGAGCAGGGTCTCAGAGCCGATACCGCCGTCCGTCCAGGCCATCAATCCTGAAATGATCTTTATCGAGACGGGCGCCAGACTACAACATTGTATGCTCAACGCTTCAACGGGTCCGATCTATATCGCCCGCGACGCCGAGATCATGGAAGGCTCGTTGATCCGGGGCCCATTCGCAGCCTGCGAAAGTGCTGTCGTTAAAATGGGAACGAAGATATACGGTGCAACCACGCTCGGCCCCGGTGCGGTCGTTGGAGGCGAGCTCAAGAATGTCGTGATCTTCGGCTATTCCAATAAAGGTCACGACGGCTACCTCGGTGACTCGGTGATCGGCGAGTGGTGCAATCTCGGCGCCGGCACTTCGGTCTCCAATCTGAAGAACAATGCCGGCGAGGTCAGGGTATGGCACCCGGCATCGCGGGATTTTCTTCGCGCCGGTCTTAAATGCGGTCTGTTGATGGGGGACTATAGCCGCGCGGCTATCAATACCTCTTTCAATACCGGTACGGTCGTCGGTGTCTGCTGCAATATCTTCGGCGACGGCCTGCCGCCGAAATATGTTGCCGATTTCAGCTGGGGGATCGAGGGAGCGACGAGGTACGAATGGGAGAAGGCGCTTCGCGACATCGGCAACTGGAAAAACCTGAAGAACCGATCGCTCACCGAACCCGAGATCGAAACACTAAAACATATTTTTGAACAGCACAAAACCCTTCATTCATGAGACAACAAATCGCGGCCGCCAACTGGAAAATGAACCTGACGCTTTCCCAGGGAGAGCAGCTGCTGGATGGCATCCTTGGAGCGGATATCGCGCTGGCCCCACATCAGCTGGCCGTGTTTGCCATTCCATTCCCTTACCTGGCGATGGCCGTCGGGAAACTGAAAGGCCGGAAGAACTTTTTCGTCTCCGCGCAGAACTGCTCCGATGAGAAAGCCGGCGCCTATACCGGGGAAGTGTCGGCAGAAATGCTGCGTTCCATCAACGTAGGGTATTGCGTCCTCGGGCATAGCGAAAGAAGGGAATATTTCTCCGAGCGTAATCAATCGCTGGCCAAAAAGGTCGAGCTCTGCCTGGAAAATAATATCATCCCGATATTTTGCTGTGGCGAGGAATTGAGCATCCGCGAGGTAGGAGCGCAGAACGGGTTTGTCGAGACGCAGCTGATGGAGTCGCTGTTCCATTTCTCCGAAGAACAGATCCGAAAGATCGTCATCGCCTATGAACCCATCTGGGCCATCGGTACCGGCAAGACCGCTTCGGTGGAACAGGCGCAGGAGATGCATGCCCATATCCGGAGCCTTTTCGCAAAAAAATATAACGAGGCGACCGCCGATCACCTGCCCATCCTCTATGGCGGAAGCGTAAAGGCGGCCAATTCCAAAGAGCTTTTTCATTCTCCCGATGTCGACGGCGGTCTCGTGGGCGGAGCCTCGCTGAACGCGGCTGAATTCACGTCCATCATCCGCAGTCTTAAATGAGGTTGAGCCTCCTTTTCCCGGAAGAAGGCGTGACGGCGCCGGACCGGCGGCGCATCATCCGGGGGACCCTGCATTCCTTTCTGATCCAGGGCTTTTCCATCGCCCTGGTGTTCATATCCAACTGGTGGATCGTCCGGCTGTCCGATCCCGACGATTACGGCCGGTATGTCCATGTATTCAACTGGGTCAGCATCCTGAGCGTGATCGTACTCGGAGGAC
>DASYSV010000120.1:0-7896 GCA_036010185.1 Puia sp. | reverse complement strand
CAAACAGATCAAGAACTACGACAAGACATGGGATGTCATCGGCGTGATCAACGATTATCATCAGAAATCGCTGCGCTACCCTGTCGAGCCCACCATGCTCATGCCGGCGTACAGCAACAACAGCATCATCTCGGTGAAGGTCAATACCAGTGACATGCCGGCCACCATCGGCGCTATAAAAAAGACCTATGACGCCTTTTTCCCCGGCAACTATTTCGATTACTATTTCCTGGATGACCATTACAATCAGCAATATGCCAGTGACCGGTTGTTCGGAAAGGCTTTCAGCATATTCGCAGGCTTCGCGATATTTATAGCCTGTCTGGGATTGCTCGGACTATCCCTTTTCGCGACGATGCAGCGGACAAAGGAGATCGGCGTTCGAAAGGTGCTGGGTGCATCGGTAGCGCATATCATCGTTCTTCTTTCGGCAGATTTTATACGACTGGTGATCGTATCGATCCTCATCGCCACTCCGCTCGCCTGGTATATCATGCATCGGTGGTTACAGGATTTTGCCTATCGTATCGATATAGGATGGTGGGTGTTCGTCGTCGCGGGTCTGCTGGCCGTGGTTATCGCATTGGCGACGATCAGCTGGCAGGCGGCGCGTGCTGCCATAGCCAATCCGGTGAAGGCTTTGCGGAGTGAATGATATCCTGTGGCTCGCCGTTCTGCGCATGCGAATTCACCGGCAAAGTGAACCAGAAGGTGGACCCGTGTCCGAGCTCGCTGACGGCGCCGATCTCCCCCCGGAGTCTCGACACGATCCCTGCAGAGATATACAATCCCAGGCCCAGCCCCGAGAACTTATCGGACGACCCTTCCACCCGGAAAAATCGATCGAAAACAAAAGGCAGCTTCGAAGACGGAATGCCGATCCCCTGATCCGTCACCGAGATCCGCAGTTGACCGTCCAGCAGCGAGGGCTCCAAAACGATTTCCGCACCTTCGGGCGAATATTTGATGGCGTTGGATAAAAAATTTGTGATCACCTGCTCGATACGTTCTTTATTGGAGTGAATGCGGATATCGGTGGGACCGTCGATCCGGATGGTAGATCCCGGCGCGAGGAACCGCACCTGTTCGAGACTGTCGGCGATCGCCTCCTGAAGCTCGAAGTCTCTTCCAACCAGCTCGATCTTGTCCGCATCCATACGGGCGACGTCCAGGAGATCGCCAACCATACGGCTTAGCTTATTCACCTGTCTGACGGCCATTTCGATCAGCACGTCCATTTCTTCCGCCAGGGCTCCTTCACCCGACATCCGTTCGAGCAGCTGGATCGAACCTTTGAGGCTGGTAACGGGCGTTTTCAGCTCGTGACTGGCGATATGGATAAAATCCTCCTTCTCCTTTACCAGCTGCTGGATCGACAGCTGGGCCAGCTTTAGATCATTGATATCCGTGAACGTCCCATGCCATTTAACAATGACTGCGTTCGCATCGGTGATAGGCAAGGCTTTCGCCAGGAACCAGCAATATTGCCCGGGATTGTTCTGGTCCCTGAACCTGAATTCTACCTGGAACGGGTTCCCGGTTTCCACAGAAATATTCCAGTTCCGGAAGTAGTCGGCGACGTCCTCCGGATGCATATTATCCGTGATATCTCTCGTCGACAGTGTTTTGTCGGGGAGACGCAGATAGCTGTACCAGCGCTGGTTGAAATAATCAATCCTTCCGCCTGCATCCGCCGTCCAGACGATCTGGGGCATGGAATCCGCCAACGTCTTGAACCGGATCGCGCTTTGCTGTTCGAAACTGGACCTCAGTAGGGCTTCCGTTTTCGCCTTCACCTCCAGCTGCGCTCTTACTTTCTCGGTGATATCGATGGTAGCTCCGAGGATCTGGATGATCTCGTGCCGGCTATTCGCCTTGTAAGGCGTATTCCGCGACATGAAATAAGTATAGCCGCCCTCGTCGTTCTTCATGCGGTATTCGAATTCCGAGACCTCACGGTCCTGCAGGTGCCGAAGGGACTCCAGGTATTGCGCGGCGGGTTCCCTGTCGTCGGGATGCATCAGCGAATACGGGTTATCGTTGGGACCAGAGATGTCTACGCGGTGCCCCAGAGTAGGCAGCTGCGGATGGCTGGAGAATACCGTAGTGGATTTTTCCAGATCGAAAATGGTGATCGTGCTGGGGGCGATATCCAGCAGGCTGCGGATGAAATTGTCGTTATTCTCGAGTGCCTGTCTCAGCTCGATGTCCTTGGTAATGTCCTGGAAAGTGCCGGCGATGACCTCGCCGTCGGGTTTATACAGATGTTTGCCGGTGGCGCGGAAATACCGGATGGTGCCTTCTTTGGTGATAAACCGGCAAGGCGTCTCGGTTTGAATGATCGACTCCAGCAGGAAGGGAGTATTTTTCAGGATCTCCGATCGTTCCGCCGGGTGGATCAGGCGGAGCAGATGCTCGTGCGAAGGAGTGAATTCCCCCGGATCGTATCCGAGTAGCCGGAACAGGTTATCGGAGAATGTCATCTGGCCCGTGGAGAGATTCCAGGTATAGCTTCCGATCAGGGCGACCTTCTCCGCATGCAGGAAAACATTGTTTTGTGTCGTCAGCTGTTCGTTCAGGCTGGCCAGCTCCCTGGAACGCAACAGGTCCTTTTTCTCCAGTTCGGCGGTATTGTGCTCCGAGTCCAGACGGAGGAGGGTTTCTTTTTTTAGTTTGAGATAGACAAAGAAGATGAGCGAGGTAACCAGCAGACCCGTGGTGAGCATATACCAGGGGTTTCGCTTTGCCAGGTTGTTTCGGGCTACGACGCGGTTTCGCAGCAGGCTATCTTCCGCGTCGAGCATCGTATACGCGTTGCCGCGAAGATTGTCGAGGACGTCCTTCGTATGCTGGATGATCTCGTCCGAATGGGGGTCGGAGAATGATTCCGTCGGCAGCATCATACTGGCCTGCAGGGTGAGCATGCTATTGTTGAAAGCCTGCCGTAATTTACGGAGGCCTTCCTGTTGTCCCGGATCGTCGATGGTGAGACTGTCGAGGATGCCAACGATGAACCTTGCCTTCCGGATCGCGCGTTGATAGTCGTTCAGGAAATCGGAATCATGCGACAACAGATAGCCGCGTTGATTAGTCTCCGCTTCCGTAAGGTTCAGCAGGAATTGATTTAAAGTGACCTTGATGATATAAGAGTGGGTCACCAAATTGGACCTGGTGTATTGCCTGTTTATCTGCTGATAGATCAGCAGGGAGCCTGTTATACACAGGATAAAGGAGATCAGCAAAAAGCGATCGGTTGAGGTAATGCTTGGGTGCTTCATTTGTCAGAAATTGGAAAAAGCAATAAAATTACCATAGGGCCTATGATCGGAGGCTTCGGGGACAGTGGTATTGCTTTTAAGAGGAGGGAAATTACAAGGTACAACATTTGGACCAAATTTGGCTCCGGGGCGACAGAAATAGGCTCCTGGCGGGGATGGGCGGGCGGTTGTCGGGATCGGCTGTCTGTTAGCGGGATGGGTTGCCAGGGCCGGCGCTGCCGCGGCCGTCCGCTGGCACGTACACTGCAGTTTTACTTCACTTTTTAGGCTTGGGCAGAGGATTTGAAATGGCTGATCCGGTCAAAAATTGAACTTTACTCCCATAGCGATCTGCCTGGACGGCCCAGCATTTTGCACTCCGAGATCAAAACCTGCAAACCCGGTGTCTTCCTTCCCATATTCACTGTCGGCGGGTCAGGATTTTCCGGAGTATTTTTTTGCGCAAGATTGGAAATGCCAAAGATCGAAAAAAGCACGACTGTAGACACCGAAGTAGCCAGCTTAAAGCTTTGCTTCGCGGCATATTGGTTCAAATAGCGCACGGCGGCGGTATCGGATTGTATGTATTTTCTTAAATGCTGGCCGAAGAACCCGGCTTTCCGCTGTTTGTTTTCGCATTCGACGATAAACGAATGACTCCAATCGGACGTGGACCCGCCGGTTGACATATTGGTATACACATAGTTTTTTTGGATCAGCGTGATGTGCGGCAGCTGCTGGGCGGAACAATAAGTGTTGAGTGGAAATGTCAGGACAATTGCCAGGAACAGTCGGATAGCATGAGTCCTAGTATCTTAGGTTTTGGGGCTTTTGCGAATATAAGACGCTGGCATGATTTTTTTGTACGGTACCATAAAACAACATATGGAAGCATTAGCATCTAAAGAAACGGCGGGCGTATTGGAAGATCTGATAAGGATCAATAACGATCGGATCGAGGGATATGAGAAGGCCCTGAAAGACCTGAAACCGGAGGATTCCGATCTGCAGCTGGTCTTCCTGAAAGCCATCGATCAAAGCCGGGCTATCCGGATGAGATTAGGCACGGAACTACAAACGCTGAAAACAGATGTTCCCACCGGTACCTCCGGAAGCGGTTCGATCCATCGCGCCTGGCTGGATTTGAAGGCGACCTTCACCGGACATAACCGCCATGCGATACTGGCCAGTTGCGAATTTGGGGAAGATGCCGCGCAAAAGGCCTATGAATCCGCGCTTTCCGGCGAACATTTACCCGAATACCTTTCCACCCTCGTTCTACAGGAAAAAGAAGAGTTGAAGATGGTCCATGATGAGATCCGGGCACTCCGGGATCAAAGCAAATGATCGGCGTTTTTTAGTACTGCGTTCCGTCCGTTTCCGTCCAGTCGCCTTAAATGAAAAAAGCACCTGACATTCATCTGCCAGGTGCTTGATCTTTTGCTCCCCCTGTTGGACTTGAACCAACGACCCTCTGATTAACAGACCCTCTGACTATTAATCAGAGTGCTTTCAGGTGAAGCTGTTTTAACTTAACTGTTTAAATTTCAAACGTTTACAATTTTAGGCTAACTTCGGACGACCCCGTTAAAGGTCGTTTGACCTGCTGTTTGATTGCAAATAATTGGCAAAACGTAGGATTTGCAAACAAACAAAAATCTTTCAGTTATGCCAGCCTCATTATTAGTCATTTTGGACACACGCAGGATCAAACAAAAGATCAACAAGTACCCCGTAAAACTTCGGGTCACCTCCGGAAGGCGAACAAAAAATTACGCCACCATCTACGACATGTCCGAAGAAGAATTCGGAAAATTGAATGCGTCGAATTTGGGCGCGACGCTCAAGGTCATTCGGAATAAGCTTAGGGACATGGAGCGGGAGGCGGACAATGTCATCAGGGCGATGACCTGCTTCCACTTCGAAGATTTCGAAAGGGAATACATTTCAAACCATCCCCTTTTCAATCCTAAGAAGTCTGCCCTCAACGCAACTGTTAAGGGTAACTATGGCTACGATGCCAAGCTATATGCTCACCGATTTCCCATCTTCAAAGAATTGACCATGCCGGCCGGGACCCTCCTGGTTGCCTTTCGCTCCTACATTGATAAACTGCTCCGGGGCGATCGGATCGGCACCGCTGTATGTTATCAGACGAGCTACTACGCCCTGGAGAAGTTCCGCGGAAATGTTCTCTTTTCGGACGTCACGGTCGATTATCTGAACGACTTTGAAAAATGGATGCTTCGGAAGAATATCTCCAAAACTACTATCGGGATCTATGTCAGGTGTCTGCGGTGCATCTTCAATGAAGCGATCGAGGACGGCATCATTAAGCGGGACAGATACCCCTTTGGCCGCCGCAGGTATCAGGTTCCGACGTCCAGGAATGTCAAAAAGGCGCTCACGCTGGAGGATGTCTCAAAGCTTTATTATTTCCAACCTACCCGCAAGGAAGAGCAATGGGCGAAGGACTTCTGGTTCTTTTCTTATCTCGGCAATGGCATCAATCCGAAGGATATCGCCTATCTGAAGTATAAGAATATCGAAGGCGATTATTTCGTCTTTGAGCGGGCTAAAACCGAAAACGCCACCCGGAACGACCCGAAGCCTATCACTGTTTTTATTACGGATGACATGCGGGCAATTATCGATCGATGGTCTAATAAGGATAAACGTCCGAACAACTACGTTTTCCCCGTTCTGGAGCCGGATATCAATGCCCTAAGACAATACGAGCTGATCGAGCTTTTCACGCAATCGATCAATGACTGGTTGTTGAAGATCAAAAAGAAACTGAAAATCGAAAAAAGGCTGACGACCTATGTTGCCTGCCATACCTTCTCCACCGTCCTGAAACGTTCCGGTGTCAGCACCGAATTTATCCAGGAGTCGCTAGGGCACATGAATATCCGGACCACAGAGAAATACCTCGACAGCTTTGCAAAGGAGGTAAAAAAGGAGCTGGTGGGTAGTTTGACGGCTTTCAAAGCTGCATCCCCGACTACAGCCAATGAGTTTGAGGAAAGCGTGTAATTCATAACTATCTGATTATAAAATATATGGATTCAAACAATTGCCTCAAGAAGCTATTTGCTGTCCAATATTTGATTTCAAATATTTGCCTCTTTATGCCTATTGCTGTCCAATGTTTGATTATATTTGCCTATAAAACAGCTAATTTGATCCGCGACTACCTCATAGAACAGTTAAAGCAAGAATTTGGCGGAAGGAAGTCCTTCAGCCGGCAGGAGCTATTGGCTTTCTTTCGCCGGTTTGAGCCAGACGTGAAAGAAAGTACCTTTCGCTGGCGAGTTTATAATCTCAAGCATAAAAATATCATCAGCCCCATTTCCCGGCAGAAGTTTGTCATAACGGATAAACCGGCATTCGCAGTATCAACTGAAAAGATCGACGAAAAGCTAACCGCATTGATCCGGAAACAATTCCCCCATTTACGCTTTGCCGTGTGGTCAACAAAGGCGGTCAATGAATTTATGCTGCACCAGCCCGCCAGATATTACACCCTTGTCGAAGTAGAAAGGGAGGCGACTGAGGCTGTTTTCAATTTCATGAAGGATAACCGCGTGAAGAACGTGTTCCTGGAACCCAATGAAAAAGAACTTCAAAAATATATCTCCGACCTGGAGAATGCGGTGGTCGTTCTTCCCTTGGTGTCAAAGGCGCCTATCCAAACAAAGCGGGATAAGGCGAGTATAACCATTGAAAAACTACTCATAGACCTCTACAGCGACAGACAACTGTTCAATGCCTATCAGGGAAGCGAATTGGTTAACATTTACAATACCGCGTATAATCGATATCCCATTGATTTCACCAAGCTTTTCAGCTATGCCACGCGTAGGAGGAAAGCCGCGGATTTGAAACATTTCTTGTCCCAGAAAACGGATATACCTCAAAACCTGATCTATGATTGACAAAGCATCCCTATCGGCTGAATGGTTAGCAGGGAAGAAGCAACGATACAAAATGATCCAATTGTTGCCCGAGAAAGGAGGAACAAGGGAGTTCGCGCATCCGCCTCAGTCGGTGGCCGACGAAAAAAACGCTTTGCTCATGCTGAACATCGCAATGGTCTTTTTTCAGCACTGCCTCGCGCCGGTTTCGTGAATCCGAATTATTTGGGAAATCGCGTAAAAGGCGGTGCCAAAAGCAGTAATCCTTACCTTCGTTTGGTCATTTGGGATATACCCTGGACATACAGTCGATGCTTCCTATTTACAAAGCCAAAATATTTAACGGGATCATCGAAAAAGGCGGCCGGACCAAGCCTTGGTCTGTGCTTGTGGACACGGGCAGCGGTGCAAAACAATTTGTCGTGAAAATGTTCCCTGCCCAACTCGTACACGCCAGAGATTCCGTCACCAACGAGGTGCTGGGCTACGCTCTAGCCAAGGAATTCGATTTGCCGGTACCTGACGCGGCGCTCATTGACATGGATATGGACTTTCAAATGACCATCAACGATGGGCTGGCGCAGATGGCATTTGATCAGGCTGATGACCGTTTGAAATTCGGCACGGAAGTCATTGAGGGCAATTATCTGTTCAACTCCTCTTTTACCCGGGCTCAAGCCTCCAGAATGATTGACGTGGATACCTTGTACGGTTTTGATAAC
>DASYSV010000114.1:0-9284 GCA_036010185.1 Puia sp. | reverse complement strand
CAGGACATAATGGTTGTCCAGTTTCCAGAATGGCGGGAAAAAGGTTCCGCGTTCGGTCCTTCGGTTCTGCACCTGGTTGCCTAGCCAGATGGCATAGTCTCCCGGATAGCCGATCCAGGAGGCGGCGGATGGTGGCGGGGCATCCTGCGCGGCAGCGCTGAATCCATTGAATAAGATATACAAAACGATCATCACGGCGGTGAGAGCTATCCAGAGCAGGCGGACGCGGCGCGTAGGGCGCGCGACGGGGATCACCGGGGCTGCGGGAGACGCCGTGCGATCAGCCAGCGAAAACAATACGGCGCCGATCGTGATGACGACGAAAATATAAAACGACAGCAACAGGAAATGCGGCCATACCGGGTAACGCGAGGCGGGGAATACCCATAAAAAAAGCACGCCGACGCCGACGCTGAACAAGGTCCCTACGGTCAGCACCCCATTGATCGCGCGCGCCGTCGTCCCTTTCCAAAGGATGCCGAGCAGAAAAGCCACCGACATCGGCGGCGCCAAAAATCCAAGGACGCTTTGGAATACGTCAAAAAGATTCAACCCCTTGATATTGTCGATCGCAAGCGCCATCAACACGGATACGGCGGCCCCTGCCAGCGTCATGATCCGTCCGATGCGAATGATCTCGCGCGTAGTCGCGCCGGGACGATATTTTTTAATATAGATATCCATGGTAAAAACAGTGCTGACGGAATTGAGGGAAGAACCGATATTGCCTACCAGCGCGGCGATGAGCACCACGATGATCAGGCCGCGCAGACCCGTAGGGAAAAGCCTGGTCACCAGCGTGAGATAGGCTTCATCGGGGTTGGACAAATGAGGATAGAGGATAAAACACAATACACCCGGAATGATGAACAGCGGCACGTCGAGTATCTTCAGCCATCCGATGAAATTGGCGCCCAGCTGTCCCTGCTCGAGATTGCGCGCACCCAGCACCGACTGGACCATCGATTGCTCCGTACACCAGAACCAAACGCCCATCACGGGATAACCCAGCAGGATGGCCGGCCAGGGATAGTTCTTATCCCCTGCCGGAAGAAACAGATTCCAATAGGAATGCGGTGTCCTCGCAAATAGCTCACCGATGCCGCCGATCTTTCGGATACCCAAAAAGACGAGCAGGGCCGATACGGCGATCAGCAACAACATCTGGAATACATTAGTATATGCGATGGCCTTCAGTCCGCCGGCAGCCGTAAAAAAGGTGGCCAGCACGACCATACTGATCACGGAAAGCCACATGGGAAGACCCAGCAGCTGCCGGACGAGAATGCCGCCGGCAAAAAGCCCCAGCGAAAGCCATGAGATGAGTATCGTTATCAGCGTATACCAGGCCAGGATGTTGCGCGTCGATTCACCGAAACGGCGTCCCATGAATTCCGGCAGCGTGGAGACCTTCGCGCCCAGATAACGCGGGGCGAAGACCACTGCCAGCAGCAGGATGAATACGAATGCATACCAGGCGAAATTGCCCGCCACGATGCCGGAGGTATAACCGATGCTGGCCGATGCGAGAAGCATGGAGGGGCCGACATTGGTGCCCCACATGTTCAACCCGATGCTGGCCCAGCCCAGCGAATGCTCCGCGAGAAAAAGGTTCTCATTCTCTTTCTTCCGCCGCACAAAACTTACCCAATAACCGATCCCCAGCAGCGCCAGCAGGTAGACGGCCACGATGATGAAATCCACGGGTTGCAGCAGGTCCTTCATAGTCCATATCGTTTTAACACCGACTCTACCCTTACAGGCTGGCCCGTCGCCAGTGATCCTTCCATGGCTTTCAGCAGGGCGATGGTGCCGATGCCTTCCCGAACATCCGGAAAGGCCGTGACGCCAGTCTCGATACAGTCATGGAAATACTCGAGATAGTTCTGATATTCTCCGGCATGATGGCTCTTGCCTTCAAAACGGAAATAATGCTTCAGCCGGTGTTCCCAGGTGATGACCCGCTCTTCTCCCGCGCGGTCCGTGATCGCATACCGGAGATCCATATAGTCGGCCTGGCTGCAGCCCGCCGTGGCCCGGAGGATACAGCTCATCTCGCTGTCGCGCACGACAGGTTGAACGGGTCCGGTATACGCGCCGCTGACGCGAGCCACCCGGCCATCTGCAGCGCGGAAGATGAAATGCATCGTGTCTTCATGATGCAGTCCGCCTTTTCTCCCATTGGAGCTGAGCATCCCATACCCCATCACTTCGGCGATGTCGGGCAGGTACCACCGGACAAGATCCACCGGGTGGCTAAGGCCGCCATACAGCCATTTGAAGGCTTGCTCGAGCGACCAGCCTTTTTCCAAAAACCAGCGATGATCCGCATGATAATAGGCTTCCACGGTGATCAGCTCGCCGATCAGTCCGTCCTCATAATCCTTTCGCTGCCGTCTCATCGGCTCGAAAAAACGGCTGCTCTGCCCCACGAAAACTTTTTTCCCCGTGGACCCGACGAGGTCCATGATCTTCCGCGCGTCTGCAAGATCGTCGATAAAAGGTTTGGTGCAGACGACATGCTTACCCGCCGACAATGCCGCCATCACATGTGAGGCATGAAATTTATCGGGCGTATAGATGCCGATGACATCGATCCCGGGGTCATCGAGAATATCCTGGTAGCGCAGCGTATAATGCGGAAATCCGAATTCTTCTGCGCGATGACGGCAAAGGTCTTCATTGAGATCGCATATCTTTTTCAGCTGCCATTTGGGACTATTGAGCGCTGCCGACATGGTACTGCGGCCCTCACCCAATCCTACTATTCCTAATCGTAACATACTATTTAATTTTTTCAATTCCTGCACTGCTCTTAATACTGTCGGCCACCATGGGGCCGTTGTTCTCCCATTCATTACCCGGTCCGTTGGAGTTCTTCATGAATTTTTCCCCCGGACACCAGTTGTCCCTGATCGTAATGCCGGACGATCCTTCGTCGAAATAGAAATAGAACCAGTGATTCGGATCATGTGCATACGGGGGATGATAGATGGAGTCGATGCGGTTGCCGGTGATCAGAGTGCCGGGTTGGGCCGACAGGGTATAGATACCGCCCACATCGAACATATGTTTGGCGTAATGATGGACATAGTTGCCGATGATGCGGTTATTGCGCATGCAGTTGACCGTTCGCGTCCACCCCCACCCGACACAGATACCCGAATAGGAGAGCTCGCTGACTTCATTATGTTCGATATGGACGTCGTGAACGTACCCGGCGCCGATGCCGACACAACCCCAGTCTTCATTGGTGCAGTCTGTTACCAGGTTGTCGGTGACCCATTCGTCCTGGCATACTTCCCGGCTGTCGGCCGGATCATATGGCAGATGTGTCTCGAATGACGGGTCGGAGTAAACTCCGATCTGCAAACCCGTGCCGCCGATGTCGCGGAAAAGACTGCGGGTAATGGTATCCGCATGGGTGCCCCGGACAAAGTCAAGCCCGGTCGATGCCAGATGTTTGAACGTACAGCCGCGGAAGACGATGCCGGAGCCATAGGCGACTTCCACCGCTGCCGGCGGCCGACCGATCCAGGCCTGATTTTCGAGACTCTGTTTATCCGGCGTGCCGGGGATCTTCAATTTGTAGGCATCCAGAAGGTATTGACCTGCCTGCAGCGGCACATGACCTTCCAGCGACGGCCGGAGCCAGCCGGCATAGGAGAACGTGATCCCTTTCCAGCGGATATTCGTTACCGGTCGATCTTGAGTGCCCTGTATCACGACGATCTGAGTAAGCGCCGGAGCGCGGACCACGGCGGTGTTCATGTCTTCACCGGGTCGGGGCCGGTAGTAGAGCTTCCCCTGGGCGATGTCTTCATACCATTCACCTGGCTGATCGAGGAATTCCGGCGCGTTGGTCAGATAGTAGGCCGAGCTGCCGTTGAGCTTATGCGCGCTGTCGAGCACGGGGGCGGGCCACGGATGTTCGAATTCGATATGGCTCTCGGGTTCTTTGAAGCTCAGCCGGTAACGATCTCCGATACGTTGAATGCTTTTGACACGCAATATGGCGATAGCCCACATCTGGTGGATCACCATTTCCATGTTGCCGGGCCGATCCGGCAGTGGTTGCGTCGCCGGGATATCGATGGTCCGCCCTCGCCGGTCAATAGACAGGATACGGTCCATATGATCATCGTCATTTGGTGTGCGCGCGCGGATCGCCTTGACCCCATTGACCCACAGTTCGCGGAAGAGAAACCCGGCAGGAATATCGGTCTCCCAACGATCGCCCGCCACATGCCGCCAACCCTGTACCGGAACTCCTCCGCTAAGCACGGGTGTCTCGCCCGCAACCGCTTCGATGATCGTAGGTCCGTCGCCGGTGCCGGAATCTTCCGGACGAAGAAACACCGGCTCATATAACGGATATTCCCCGCCTTTCATCCGGATGTGAACCCCGTTGGCAACCGATGGGTCATCCAGACGTCTCAGCTCACGCGCCCTGCGCAGTGCCGCGGACAATGTCGCAAGCGGAGCATCCGCCTTACCTGCAGCCGCATCGCTCCCATTGGGTGCGACCCATATCTCCGCGGCGGGCTGAAACACGGATCTGACATACCGGACATTGGCGCCAAAATTCTTTTTGACATTATGCACGTCTTTGGCGTCGCGCGAGCGTTCGACGACCAGCCAGCCGCTCCAGCCCATCGAATCCAGCGTGGCCTTCACCTTCTTCATATCGATCGCGCTATCGTTCTGCAACCAGACACCGTCGGTATTCGTGCAGTGGATCATGCAGATGTACTCTTTTCCCAGAGTCCGCAGTTCGCTGGAGATGTCGCGATGAGCGTCGCATGCATTCGCAAAATTGAAATAGCTCCTGATGCCGGGCGATCCGATCTCCCGCAGCAGCCGCAATTCCTCCGCCGCCGGCAACGTCGTCTCGATACCGATAACGACGCCCGCATCGACCGCCATCCGACCCGCGATGCGCAATCGCCGGATAACACTGTCGCGAAGTTCAGGATGTCTCCCGGGGTCGGCATTAACGCCCAGCGGCAGAAAACCGATATGCACGTGCATCTTGCGCATGGTAGCAATACAATCGCCGATCATACGCTGCCAGGTGGGACGAGTGGCGAAATTCTGCGAGTAAAAACCGGTCATCGCCAGCGAACAGATATCCAGGCTATCGGCTTGTGCCGTAGCGAGAAAAACCCTTCGTACCGAGTCGTCGGCAAGCGTATTCTCAAATGTTTCGCGCTGACCCAACCCGCCCATGTCCACTTCCAGCCCATCCGCGCCGACGATCCTGGCCGTGCCGAATGCGCCCAGCTTCTGGCGTTTGAGTAACATTAGATCGACGACGCCTACCTTATATCGCTGTCCGGCCGCAACAGTCTTCAAACCCCGATGGGCTTCCCATGCCCGTTGCAGGTTATCGAAACCCATGATGGCATCGGCGGGCAGGTGCTCGCCATGCGGTCCAAAGACATATAGCGCCGAGTCGGGCTCCACGGTACACCGGGATTCGTCGATACTGCCGTCCCTGTGTTCTATCGCCCGGATGTCCAGGCCGAGATGACTGGCCATGAATCGATACATCGGTATCCGTTTGGAAAGACCATAATCATGATGGTCGTTGGGCAGATGGACGTTCTCCACATTGGCCGTAGCGCCATAATAGCCATAGATCGTCTGCAGATAGGGAAAATCGTGTTCGGGCATATGCGCCGTCCAGTCGCCCCCATCGGAGATCAGCAGCTGCGGACGCGGAGCGGCCATGGCGGCGATCTCGACGTTATCGGTCCCACCACCGCATTCATGGACGGGACGTCCGTGCTCGCAGGGACAGCCTCCATCGAAATATGCCGACACCATAACGACCGGCACGCTCACTTTTATACGGCTATCTATAGCCGTCAGCAACACATCCTGCGTGCCGCCCCCGGACCCGCCGGTGATGCCCACCCGCGAAGTGTCCGCGTCGGGCAGCGACAACAAATAATCGAGGATGCGCTCGCCGCCCAGCAGCTGAACTGTCTCGGCCATCGGAGTGCGGTGGTCTTCGGTTTTGAATTGTAATAACGACTCTCCCCAGGCAAACAGGTCATAGTTGAATGCCATGGCGCCCATGCGGGCTTCGGCCGCACAACGGATCTGGCAATCCGCACGGTAGCGCTGGCGCTCCCAGTGTCCGTCTGGATCCAGGATGACGGGTATCCGGCCCTTTCTCTTCAACGGGCGATATAGCGATCCGTTGACATACAGACCGGGAAATATTGGAATGGCGATATTCGACACTTCATATCCATCCATCCGACGCCAGGGTGTGCTCACAACCGCGGCGGTCGATCTCGGAACATGCGAGAGTTGCAAAGCGTCGATCAAACAGGGGCGCAACACGGATTTCCTTGCTTCCCATTCTGTTTTGTTATGATACAGCGAAGCCAGGTGATCGAGCGCTTCCCTGCCCTTTTCGTACGATCTTTTATAACTTTCCTGCGCGCGGGCACCCACGCCGCAGACCAACAATAGTCCCAGAGCGGGCGCCAGCCTTCGGGCCTTGCGCCAGCCGCTGAATAGCAGTCTTCCGTCGATGTCGGGCCGGGGGAAGAACAGGCTGGCGAAATAGCCCACGACGATAACCACCAGGTGGCTGTAGACCCCCAGCATCAATTTATTCTGGGTAAAATTCCAGGACCCCAGATCCATCAACACCGATTTCTTTTCCCCCACGCCGATGGCGGTGGAGGTCAGGAAGGCATAGGAGGTAAACAGGATACAGGCGACGATGGCGATGTTCATTCCCTGTCTGTTCGTACGGGGGCTAAAGATGCCCAGCAGGAAGATACCGGAGATGCCGCCGGAAAAAATAGCATACAGCGTAAAGACGATCCCGAGCACACCTTCGCTGCCCGCATTGACATACAGCATGGCGATGCCGATGGATACGATGCCCGCCGCAACGACGATCCATCTGCCCGCCCGTAGATAGTGGCCATCGGGACGGCCCGGCCGAAGTTTGCGGTAATAATCTTCCACGCCCACCGCGCCCAGCGAATTCAGATCGGCGCTCATGCTGCAGATAGCCGCGGAGGTCATCGCCGAAAGGATGAATCCGACCAGCCCAACGGGAAGACGCGTCATGATAAAATATGGAAAGACGGCATCGGCACGGGTTCCGGCAGGCAGCGGGTGCGACTGGTAAAAGACAAAAAGACCCGTGCCGATGAACATGAACAATGTCCAGACAGGCACTGTCAGCAGCACGCCCATCAATGAGGCACGTATGGCCGCCTTGTCTGTCCGGGCCGTCAGATAACGCTGAACTACGGTCTGGTCGGTACCATATTTCTGAATGGCATAGAAGACGCCGTTGATGGCCATGACGACAAAGGTCAGCCGGGTGAAATTCCAGTCATAAGGACCGAATCCGGTGTGATGGCCTGCCTGTGCGATATGCCATGCCTCCGAGGGTGACCCGGCCGAGCCGAACAATAAGATCAAAAAACACGTGATGCCGCTTGCGAAAAGCAAAAAGCCCTGCAATACGTCCAGCCAGATCACTGCTTCGATACCGCCCAGGAGATTGATGAGGATGATGATGCAGCCGATGGCCACGATCATGGCCGTGGTGTTCATCCCGGTCATCTTGCTTAACGCCAGCGCCAGCAGGAAAAAGATCGTTCCCATGGCCGAAAACTGGCGGAGGACGAAGGCGAGCGAGCTATAATACCGTGCGAAGACCCCGAATCTTTTTTCGAAATATTCGTAGGTGCTCAGACCGATGACCTGGCGATACAGCGGAACGACAAACCAGATGATGCCTATCAGCACGACCGGAACCATCAATCCCTGCACCAGCAATATCCAATTGGACGAGTAACCTTCGCCGGGATAGGCGAGAAAGGTCACGCTGCTGATCATGCTCGAAAGCAGCGACATGCCGATGGCCCATGCGGGTATCTTTCCTTTGGCAAGGAAATAGGATTGCGTGGATTGTTTTTTCCGGGCAAAGCGCAGACCCAGGAACAGGGTCGCGGCCAGGAATATGGCAATGATGAGGATATCGGGAAGATGCAAGCTCTGGTTCATAGTGGTTAATAGCGTATGGATCCCGGCCAGCGATAGCTGCCCGGTTTCACGGTGATGAATAGGCCCGGAGTCTGCGGTACCCGCATCCGGATCGTGCCGGGACCCAGTTCCTGCTCCGGCAGCAGGCTCTCCCAGCCTTGCTTTTCCAAAATGGCAAAGGCCGTGGAGCCGCCTTCGATGATCAGCTCACCGGGCATCGATGTTTTTAGGACGGTGGCTACCACCTCCGCCATTTGTTGACGCAGCTGAAGTGCGGAATGTCCGCGATGCGCCGCGTCGATGGCCATGATGGCCTTGCCTTCGTCCTTCAATAAACGGATCACGCCGGCCGCCCAATCCGTGTCCTGGCTGCGGGGCATATAGCTGACGGGGCCGCCACCGTCGAATTGCTCGCGTATGAGCTTCCGGCTGCTGTCGAAGGTGCTGCCGCTGACGAAGAGAACGGGGGCGCCGGGTACGAAGGGTTGCGATGACCCGGATGGCTTCCTGCCGAGCCGCAGTTCCAGCAGTGTAGAAAAGAACTCCGCTCCGCCTGCCGGCAGCGCTTGCTGCGGAAGCCGCCGCGCCCATAGCTGCAAATTGCTTTTGTCATGCACCTCGCCTACGATGATGCCTCTTTCGGGCAGCACGTCGGCAGCTTTCCGGATGAACACGGGTCGTTCGCGGGCATGCAGCACGTCCTGTATATCGCTGCTGGTCACCGGAAATTCCGGGTCGGTAGCAAACGAGCTTAGATGGACAGGTAGCCCGTTGAGAAAATAATGGCCGTCATGGATGGTGCGGCCCAGGGACGGGTTGGCGGGTACCAGCAGCGCGAGGTGGCGACCCAGCGCCTGCATATGCGCTTCCAGTTCCGCGACGACATGTCCGCGCAACACGGAATCGGTCTTTTTATAGACCCACCCGGGTTGAAGCAACCGGAGCCCGCGGGTGATGCCGGTCATTTCTTCCACCGCCTCGCGCTCGTTCTTCGAACGACTGTCGCCTGCGATGACCAACAGATCGGCGTCCGTATGTGTACCCGCGCTGGTGCGGATCTCCGTCCTGAGTCCATAGCGGACACCGATGCCGCCCAATTCGGCGGCGCCCGTCAGATCGTCCGCGATCACGGCTATCATGCTGTCTGACTTTTTTTGTAGCGGCTGAGCCTGACCGCCGCTTCGATGGCCAATATCATTGCATCCGGGCTGGCAATTCCCTTACCGGCGATCTCGAACGCGGTGCCATGATCGACGCTC
>DASYSV010000111.1:0-6106 GCA_036010185.1 Puia sp. | reverse complement strand
AGCCGGTGCAGCAGCTGAGGAAGCATCCGTTGTTTGTAGAGATCGAGACCATAGTAGGTAAGTTCCTGCGCGATAAGCAGGATCTCCTTTACGCCGCGTCTGACCAGTCCTTCCGCTTCGCGTACGAGATCATCCATCGGCCGGCTGACATGCCCGCCGCGCATCAAAGGGATCGCACAAAAAGCGCAGGTGCGGTTACATCCTTCCGATATCTTGAGATAAGCGTAATGTTGCGGAGTGGCCAGCATACGCTCGCCCAACAGCTCGGATTTGTAATCGGCGTCCATCCGGCGCAGGAGCAAAGGCAGCTCCATAGTCCCGAACCAGGCATCCACCTCGGGTATCTCTTTTTCGAGGTCCTCGCGATACCGTTGGCTCAGACAGCCGGTGACATACACCTTGTCGAGACGACCTTTCTTTTTCAGGTCCACCTGACGGAGGATGGTGTTGATGGATTCTTCCTTCGCCTTGTCGATAAACCCGCAGGTGTTGACGACGACGATATTGTGGTCTTTTTTGGAATTCTCGTGGACGACGTCGATGGCATTGGCGCGCAATTGCCCGCTCAGGACCTCGCTATCTACCATATTCTTGCTGCAACCCAGGGTGATGATATTCACCTTATCCTTCTGTAATGACCTCGTCTTCATAATGTGTGGGCCGCAAAGTTACGAACTCTGGGCCAGTTTGCCTTATTGATGCTTAACTAGTTGAACGTAAATTACATGTATCCGCAATTATGGCATGGTTTTTTATATATTTGCCACACAAAGCAAATCAGAATATGAGAAAAACCCTGTTATTAGCAAGCATTTTTGCCTTTATTTTTTCAACCCGCGGCTTTGCCCAGGCCGAAGGAAACAGTTATTCCACCGCCATCGGCATTAAGTTCTGGCCGGGCGCCATTTCCATCAAACATTTCGTTTCGGATGACAACGCCCTCGAAGGCCTGCTCAATTTCTGGGACGGAGGTTTTCGTTTGACCGGTCTGTATGAGATCCATGGCGATATCAGCGGAGCCGACGGTCTGAAATGGTATGTCGGGCCGGGCGCGCATTTCGGCGTCTTCAACGGTTATGGTTACAATGATTATTATTACAACAGCGGCACCGTCTCTATCGGCGTTGACGGCGTGCTGGGTCTGGAATACAAGTTCAGCGGCGCGCCCATTGCGGCGAGCCTCGATATCAATCCCTATCTGGAGCTGAATCATGTTTATCTCGGCGTATGGGGAGGATTGGGACTGAAGTATACCTGGTAAATATTACAGAAGGCCAGCTATCGCTGGCCTTCTAAATTAAACAGACTATCGACGAACTCATGTTTGTCAAAGACAAGCAGATCCTCCATCTTCTCTCCCACTCCGATAAATTTTACAGGTATTTTGAATTGGTTGGCGATAGCCAGCACCACTCCGCCTTTTGCCGTCCCATCCAACTTGGTAATGGCGAGCGCAGTGACATCCGTGGCAGCCGTAAACTGCCGGGCCTGTTCGATCGCATTCTGACCTGTTGAACCGTCCAATACCAGCAGCACTTCATGAGGAGCGTCGGGGATCACCTTTTTGATCACGCGATTGATCTTGCTCAACTCTTCCATCAGGTAGGCCTTGTTATGTAGCCGGCCTGCCGTATCGATAATGACGACATCGGTACCCCTGGCCACCCCGCTTTGTACGGTATCGAAGGCCACGGCGCCCGGATCGGAGCCCATCCCCTGTTTGACGATACCCACCCCTGCCCGCTCGCTCCAGATGGTCAGCTGGTCCACCGCAGCGGCGCGAAAGGTATCGGCCGCCCCAAGAATAACGGACCGCCCGGCCCTTTTGAAATTGTAAGCCAGCTTGCCGATGGTGGTCGTTTTGCCGACACCGTTGACCCCGACGACCAGGATGACATACGGTTTTTGTCCTGAGGGAATGGTGAAATCCCGGTAGCCCTGATCCCCGGCATCCGCCAGTATTGCTTCTATTTCTTGTTGAAGTAGCGAGTTTAATTCACTGGTATTGATGTACTTGTCTTTTGCAACCCGCTTCTCTATCCGCTGAATGATCTGGATGGTGGTGTCGATGCCGACATCGGCGCTGACGAGCGCTTCTTCCAATTGGTCGAGGACCTCTTCATCGACCGTGTTTTTGCCGGCGATGGCTTTGGTGATCTTTGACAGGAATCCTTCCTTCGTCTTTTGCAGACCCTCGTCGAGGCTTTGCTTCTCCTTTTTTCCGAATAGCTTATCGAATAATCCCATATGGTGCCAATTGCAAAAAGCGGACGAGCCTATTTGCCCCGTCCGCTTTTCAGTTAAGTTTATTCTATGCCGAAATTATTTTTCAGCCAGGTATGCCTTGATCCTGTCCTTATGGACGATCGCCTCTTTGAACGTATAGGCGCCGGTCTTGGGGCTGCGAACAGCCTTGATCACCTTCGTCCAGTTCTTGGCTTCCGCGGCAGCCTTGGCATCCTTGCCCTTAATAGCGGTTTTTGCAGCCTTTGCCATGATTATTTAATTTCTTTATGAACGGTTACTTTTTTCAGAATGGGATTGAACTTCTTCAGCTCCATACGTTCCGGAGTATTCTTTTTGTTCTTGGTCGTGATATAACGGCTGGTACCCGGCTGTCCGCTGTGTTTGTGCTCGGTGCACTCCAGTATCACCTGAACCCTGCTGCCTTTTTTTGCCATGTTGAATAAATTAGACCGAGGTATAAATTAGACTCGGGGTGAAATGGTTTTAGATCTTTTCTCCGTTTGCTCTCAGTTTTTTAACGACATTGTACAGACCGTTCTTGTTGATCGTGCGCAATCCTTCCGAAGACAGCTTCAGGGTGATCCATTTGTCTTCCTCGGCCAGGAAAAAACGCTTGGTCTGCAAATTGGGTAAGAACCTGCGTTTGGTCTTAATATTCGAGTGCGACACCTTATGCCCGGTGACCGGAACCTTACCCGTTATCTGACAAACTCTAGCCATGACGTGAAATTTTGGATTGCAAATGTCGGAAAATATTGGGAATTAGCCAAAAAAGATGGCAGTTTTTTCATAAAGCTTACGGCAGCGCGAACGCCATCACATAATCCCCTTGTTTCGTATGCAGCTTCCCATGTCCGCCGGCGGCGATCACCACGTACTGTTTCCCATCCAGCGAATAGGTCATAGGCGTCGCCTGCGCACTGGCCGGGAGAGCATATTCCCAGAGCACCTTACCCGTCCGCCGGTCGAAGGCCCGCAAGTGCCCATCCATGCTGGCCGCGATAAAGATGAGGTTTCCCGCGGTGACGATCGCTCCGCCGAAATTGATCGAGCCCCATTGCCTGGCCTCGGGGTATTTTGCGGGGTCCATCATATAGCCGAGCGGCACTTCCCATTTTTTCAGTCCGGTATGAAGATCGATGGCCAGCAATGTCCCCCAGGGTGGCTTCACCTGCATGACGTATCCCCGTTCGTCGGTCTTCAACAAATAGTCGCGTTTCATGACATAGGGGGTGCCCTGTTGCCTGCCCGTCTCGGCACGCAGAACCGAAGGTTCGGCCCTTTCCACCAGGTCGAGGCTGTCGCGGGGGATCATCCGGATCACGGCCGGAACCCGCTCGATATTGGTGATCAGGCATTCATGGATGGGGTCGTAGCACATGCCGCTCCAGTTGATGCCGCCGACGTTTCCCGGAACCATGATAGATCCCTCGAAACTGGGTGGGGTGAAGGGGCCCTGATTGCGATATCCGGCGATCCGCCGCCGTGCTTCGTCCCGATCGGCTTCGGTCGGTCCCCATGCGTCATCCAGGCTAAGATGTTGTATTCCCACCGGCGCCGGCAGCACTGGAAATGTTTGCGTCGGCCACGCCTGCTCACCGGCTACGGTCGATGCCGGTACCGGTCGCTCCTCGATGGGGAACAGGCTGACGCCCGTCTCGCGGTTGAAAACGAAAATATGTCCCATCTTGGTCCCTATGATGACCACCGGCACCTTTTTATTCCCGCGATCCAGCTCGGCCAGTACAGGCTGCGCGGCAATATCGTCATCCCACAGATCGTGATGTACGACCTGGAAGCTCCACCGGAGCTTGCCCGTCGACGCCCGGAGACAAACGATCGAATTGGCATAGTGGTTTGACCCCTTGCGTTCGCCGCCATAATAATCAGGACTTGGAGAAGTAGTCGGTACGAACAACAGATCGCGCGCGGCATCATAAGAAAGGATGGACCAGGCATTGGCCCCGCCGGTCCGATGCGCCTTCGGCCCCTGCCAGCTCGCATAAGCAGTGTCCCCGGCATCCTGTGGGATCGGATCCCAGCTCCATACCTGCGCGCCGGTCTTCACATCATAAGCGCGCACCGTTCCGGGAGGATAATCGAACCGCTGGTTGTCGCCCAGCGAGCTTCCGACAATGACCAGGTTACCCGCGACGACAGGTGGCGATGTCTCGGCAATGTCTTCGCCGAGGCCTGAGCGAAGATCGACGATGCCGTCTTTTCCAAATGAAGCGGATGGCCGTCCGGTGGCGGCATTCAGCGCAATGAGCCTGCCGTCGATGGTGCCGATGAAGATGCGGTCGGCGGTCGATGCGCCTGCGGGCCAGGCTGCGACGCCGCGATTGCTGATCTCCGAATGATCCGCGTTCAGATCGACACCCGGATCATAGACCCATCGCTGCTGTCCGGTAGCCGCATCCACGGCGATGACACGGTCGCTCGGCGTGGACAGGTAGAGCGTCCGCCCGATGAGGATGGGCGTCGTCTCGAATGCCGCCTTCTGCAGTGCATAGTTCCCTTCATATTTTTTCAATTCCCCGGTCCGGAAGGTCCATGCGGGTTTCAGCTGCGTGACATTCCGGTCGTTGATCTGCGTCAGCGAGGTATACCGCATACCTCCGGCGTCCTGACCATATACGGACCATGATCCTTCCGGCGTCTGGGCGGTTGCGGCGCAGGTGATCGACAGTAATCCGATGAGCCATCCGGCATATTTATATAACATGGTTAATGATTTTTATCAAACCTAATGAGAATCTGCGCGCACCGCGAATTTCTTTGACGAATGCCCCGCCACCGGTGACCAAAAGATGGCGTGGCATAGTAATTAATAATAATTACTTAATTTACTTATCCCTTTTGCATTGGGTACTTTGCGCAAAATGGGCGAAATCAAGGAATCAATGAGAAGAAAAACCATACCCCGCGATATCAGCTGGCTTTCATTCAACGGACGGGTTTTACAGGAGGCGGCCGACCCCACGGTGCCGCTTCGCGAAAGGATCCGTTTTCTGGGCATATTTTCGAACAATATGGACGAATTCTACCGGGTGCGTGTGGCGACATTACGTAGAATGAGCGAATACAGCGGCGCCAAGTCCAAGCTCAACATGCATCTCGAGGTGTCTCCAGAACGCATCCTGCAGGATATCCAGTCCATCGTGCTCGAGCAGGGCGATGAATTCGATGCCATCTGGAGCGGCATCCGCAAGGAAATGGAGAACGAGAAGATCTTTCTCGTCACCGAAACGGAGCTGGACCCCCGGCAGCAGCAATTCATACAAAACTATTTCGAGGAGGAAGTTCGCAGCAACACCATCCCGCTGATGATCGAGAGCATCCCGACCTTCCCCTATCTGCGGGACAAATCGCTGTATCTGGGCGTGGTCCTGTCGCGGCGCGACAACAGTATGAAGCGAAAGTATGCCCTCGTGGAGATACCCTCCCGCGTACTGGGCCGGTTCGTCATCCTTCCCTCTCCGGCGCCCGAAGAGCACCATATCATACTTCTCGAAGACATCATCCGGTTCAACCTCCGGAATATCTTCGCGTATTTCGGCTATGACAGCTATGAAAGCTGGGTCTTCAAGGTGACCCGCGACGCGGAGATCGATCTGGACAACGACGTCTCGACCACGCTGATCCAGAAGATCGAAAAAGGCCTGAAGAACAGACGCAAAGGCAAACCCGTCCGCTTCGTGTATGACGAACAGTTGGATAAGGGTCTGCTGGAATACCTGCTCAAACGTCTGAACCTCTCGCACAAAAGCGGCAACCTCATCCCCGGCGGGCGTATCCATAATTTCCGTCACTTCATGGATTTTCCCGACGTTTTCCACCGGCAGGGCCACCGGAGGAA
>DASYSV010000032.1:0-6263 GCA_036010185.1 Puia sp. | reverse complement strand
AGGTCTCCGAAATCTTCCTGGAGATAGATAGTGAATTCGTCGTTGATGGCATAGATATCCGGTACGGGACAGCCTTTTGCGCGAAAATGCCGGCTGAAATGAACGAAGGTACTGTTCTCGCGGATATTGTCGTTATAGGTGGCGATGCAGGAACCCGTAGCGGTCAGGACACGGAAATACATGCGATTGCTGCCGGATTGCGGGATCTTCTCCAATCCTGTCAAAGGGGCGATGGCACCGGCAAAGTCGGTATACAGCTTTTTTATCTCGTCGATGATCGTTTGCATAGTGGCTATGATAGCCGCGAAGATAGGAAATCAGTTGCTACCACTCCCTGCGCGTTTGGTCTCCTCTTCATCGCCATTACTGTGGCGCCGCGCGGCTTTCAACTGTCGGTTGCCGAACCGGTAGGTAAAATACAATTTGAGCAGGCGGCTTTCATACCCCCCGGCCGTCCGGATATATTGTCCCGCGAACTCGCTCGTGGCCGACCAGTTCAGGGTGTGAAAGATATCGGTGACCGAGACCTTGAAACTGCCGTTGCCACCTAAGATGGTCTTTTGAAGTCCCGCATCCAGGCTCCACAGCGAATGGAAACGAAGTGTTGCCTGCACGATGGTCGGCCCGCTGTAATATTCTGTCAGCTGCCCCGTCCAGCCGCCTCCGAACCGAAAACTGTGCTGCGAATAAGCCGTCATATTGAACATGCCCAGATCGATTCCCCTGCCCGGACCGAAATCGGCCTTGTTCCTGATATAGGCTCGGGTAACACTCGCGTAGACGCTATACCATTTATAAGTAAACGGATAGCTCAGCGTCATGCCGGCGACATCCTGGCTCGTCAGATTTTCCCGCTCATCGATCAACTTCGAGACTTCGGTGGTGTCCGCGAGTACCGTGAACACATCACTGGTATGGCTGTAATTCAGCGAGACGGAAAACTTATGCCTGTACAGCCAGGAAAGCCCCATACTGTTCGTGTACTGGGGCAGCAGTCTCGTGTTTCCCCTATAAAACGTATAGTCGTCGATCTTGAATTCAAACGGATTAAGATCCTGGTATGCCGGCCGGTCGATCCGTCTGCTATAGCTCAACGTCCATCGGTTGGCGGGATGGGTGTTCCAGGTGATCGATACATTGGGGAAAAGATCGGTATAGTTCCGTTTAAAAGCGGAGTCATAGGGGACATAATGATGCGGCACGCCCATAGGCAGGATATACCCCTCCGGCTCCCGGTAACCGGTCGACGTCCCTTCGGAAAAGGTATTCTCCACGCGGATACCACCCTGAATGTCCCATCCCCTGACCGTGCGTTTGTAATCGGCATATGCTGCATGGATGTTTTCCCGGTAATCGAAGATGTTGCTGCTGAGACTGTCGCGCTGTGTGCCCCATGTGTAGACGTCATCCTCCCGGAAAATATTGGAAGTTGTCACGAACGAGCTTTTCAAACCCAGAGAGAGACGCCCCTTCGCGAAGTTGGTGGCATAATCCGCCTTTGCACTATAGATCCGGATATCGGTAGGTGAGACGATATTATAGACATTGCTGTAGAGCAGCTGTTTACCCGTCGGGTCGTAATAGTCGTTGGGTTGGAGCTGGTTGCCGCGCAGATGGTACTGGCCATAGTCCATATCGACGTTGAGCTCATGGCCGCCGCTGTCGGCATACCTGTAGTTGAGATCGGCATTCACGTTGTCCCGGGTTTCGTCGGTATGGTTATTCGCTACGAGGAGTCTATCGGTGCTGTTTGAGGGTATATCGACGATGGAAGTGCTGCTGGCGGTCTGTACGGTATGAATGGTGGACGATCCGCTCACGACGAGACCCAGCGTACTTCGTTGGTCCGCGAACCAGTCCAGTCCTGCATGGTAGCTATGCGTTCCCGTCTTCGTCATCAGGGTGGATTGCTGATTGAAAGCCGTATCGGCCTGCTCGCGGTACATCGTGGAGAACGATTCGTTGATCGAATGGTTGTAGGTATAGTCGCCGAAGACGTTCAGGTGTGCATCGCGGTGGTTCAGGGATACGGAGCCGTTGTATTTGCCATAAATGCCGATGTTATAGCCGGCGCTAACGGTCATATTGGTTCCATATGCCTTATTCTTCTTCAGCCGGATATTGATGATTCCGGCGCTCCCGGCGGCATCGTAATGTGCGGAGGGATGCGGGATGATCTCTATGGATTCGATCAGCGAGGAGGGTAGCGTTTGAAGATAGCCGGCAAGAGTGGACCCCGAAAGATAGGTTGGCCTTCCGTCGACGAATACCTGTACTCCGCCCCGCGCTTCGAGGCTCAGATTATTGTCCTTGTCTATCGTGACGCCGGGTGATTTCCGCAACAGCTCGAGAGCGTCCGAACCGATGGCATTGATGTTGCCTTCCACATTGAGGATGATCCGGTCGGTCCTCGCCTCGACGAGCGGTTTTCCCGCCTCGACGACCGCCTGTGTCAGCTGCCCTGATAAAGGCGCTAACCGGATCTCCGACATCGGGAAGGTCCCCTGCCCGCCCGTTTCGAAATCGGCCGATCTCCCCGGTTGATAACCGATGTGAGTGACGGAGACGAAATAACGGCCGGCGGTGACGGGAGCAAACGCGTATTGCCCGTTTGGGTTTGAAATGCTTAATTTCACGACCGAGGAATCTATGGCCTTTTCGAGGGCGATCGAAGCGCTGGCTAATGGTTTACCCTGATCGTCCTGCACGACGCCTGTTATCTGCTGCCCATGCAGGATATGGAAGGATAAAGTGGTCAATAGGATCAAAGGCAGCGTTCTCATGATTTTGGCAGCGGTTGCGGCGTAATGGCCGGCCCAACCGGGTTATAATACGAAGGAAAGAAAATTTTTCTTGAAGGCGCAAAGACGAAGCAAAATATTTTGGTAGCAGCATGGATTATGTCCGACAATATAAGAGTTTTATTAACAGCCATTACTTTAACGGCGCCATCCGGATCACCATGGGAATTACTCTGCCGGCCATTCTCCTCGGCTATTTCCATAACCTTGCCGCCGGCATCTCCATTTCCATCGGAGCGATGTGCGTGGGCAATACGGACAACCCCGGCCCCATCCATCACCGGCGTAATGGGATGATAGCCTGCATCTTAATCATTTTTCTTGTAGCCTGGCTGATGGGCCTGGCTTCCCCTTCGGATGTGCTGACGGGCGCGCTGGTCTTTATCTTTTGTTTTGTCTTTTCCTTTATCGGCATTTACGGCACACGCGCAAGCTCGATCGGGATCAATGCGTTGTTGGTCATGGTGCTGAATGTGGCGCGACCCAGAAGCGGTGCCGAAAGCTTTGTCAATGCGGTCTACGTGCTGTCCGGGGGAGTATGGTACACCTTGCTCAGTCTCCTGCTCTATAGCTTCCGGCCTTACAAGCTGGTGCAACAGGCCTTGGGAGACTGCATGCAGGCGACTGCGGAATACCTGCGGATAAAAGCATCCTTCTATGCCCCGCATGCCGATTATGAGGAGTCATACCACCGGCTGCTGGATAGCCAGGTGACCGTTCATCAGAAACAGGATCTCCTCAGGGAGCTGTTGTTCAAAAGCCGGAATATCGTAAAGGAGACCACGAATATCGGGCGGGTGCTTATGATGATCTTCCTGGACATTATCGATCTGTTCGAAAGGATCATGACCTCACAGCAGGACTATCAAAAGCTGCACCGTCTCTTCGACGGGACCACCCTCATGCAGGAGTGCCGGTCGCTGATCCTCGATCTGGCGGCCGAGCTGGATGAGATCGGTATCGCCGTCATGAGCGGCAAGGCTTCCAATGAAAATACCTCTTTATCGGAGCGGATCGGGGCCTTCCGCACGCACCTCGAACGGTATAGCAGCGGGCATCGTACCGCGGATAATGCGGATGCCTTTCTCGATCTGGCCAATATCCTCGACAGTATCGAAGATCTTTCCGACCGGCTTCATACACTGCATGGATATACGACCTATGACCGCAAGATCATCCCGGGCTTCGATCCGGGTATCGAGCTGGATGCCTTTGTGGCCCATCAGCGGGTCGGACGTGGGCTCATCGAAGACAACCTGACCATCCGGTCCAATATCTTCCGGCATTCGCTGCGGGTCAGCATCGCCACTCTCACCGCCTTTATCATTTCCCGGTTCCTGCCCGTCGGGCATGGCTATTGGATCATGCTCACCGCGATCGTCATCCTCAAACCGGCCTATAGCCTTACCAAAAAGCGCAATTTTCAGCGCCTGGTTGGCACGCTGTTGGGCGCGTTGATAGGGCTTCTGCTCATCTATTTTATCCATAACCGGGACGTACTATTCGTGCTGATGATCGTTTTTATGATCGCCTGTTACACCGTGCTCCGGATCGACTATCTTGTGTTCGTGATCCTCATGACACCCTATGTGCTGTTGTTGTTTCATCTTTTATATCCCGTGGATTTCCGTACCATACTTACCGAACGCGTTATCGACACATTGATCGGGTCGGTCATCGCTTTTTTCGCGAACATCCTCATCATTCCATCCTGGGAGCACGAGCAGATCCTCGATTTCATGACGGCCGCCATCAACGCAAACATTGCTTACTTCAGGGACGTAGCGGGCGCATTCACCGGAAGGCCGGTCAGCGTTCAACGGTATAAACTTTCGCGCAAAAATGCTTTTGTAGGTCTGGCCAATCTCTCCGATGCGCTTTCCCGGATGTTGTCCGAACCCCGCAGCCGACAGAAAAATGTGACCGACATGCACCAGTTCGTCGTCTCCAATCACATGCTGACTTCGCATGTGGCTACGCTGGCTTATTATGCGGAAACCGTCAGGGCCGCCCGGGCCGATCCGGCCCGGTATATCGACGCGGCATGGCAACCGGTGGTCGACGACATTGCCGTCCGTTTGGAAAATACCGTAGGTCTGCTGAAGAATGCGCTACCGGTCCTGCAACGATCGGGTTCGAGGGAGCCGTGGAGGGTATTGAATAGCCGCGTGAATGCGGTGAAGGAATTGAAACCCATTGCCGATCAGTTCGCCTTCATCGACAAGGTGACGACAGACATCGGAAAGGTCAGTTCGCCGCTGCATACCGCATTCGTTGGTGCGCCTTAATTACTTCCACCCAGCATCTCGCGGATCTTCATCACCAATTCAGTCTTGGTAATGGGGATGCCCATCACCTTCTGAAAGCCTTTGGCGTCGATCAGGAATTGATCGCGGATGATCCTGATCAGCTGCCCATTGTTGATCTCGGGGACCAATACCTGCCGGTAACGGCGAAGCAGGTCTCCTAAGTTGGACGGGAAGGGCCGCAGATGGCGGAGATGCGCATGCGACACCGAATATCCCTCTTCCTGAAGCTGGGCGGCAGCGCTTTTGATGGCGCCATAGGTGCTTCCCCAGCCGAGTATCAGAAGATCGCCTTTGTCGGGACCGCTGTCCAGTTGTTGTTGAGGTATGTTATCCGCAATGCGAGCCACTTTTTCCTCGCGGATCTTCACCATCTGCTGGTGGTTCTCCGGATCATAGCTGACATTGCCGGTGATATTTTGTTTTTCCAGACCTCCGATGCGGTGTTCCAGACCCGGCGTACCCGGGATAGCCCAGGGGCGTACCAGGTTCTCATCCCGCAAGTACGGCTGGAACTTTTCTTCTCCTTCGCTGAGTCCCTTTTTGAATTGGACAGTGATAGGCGGAAGATCCGCGCTCTTTGGGAATTTCCAGGGTTCGGCGCCATTGGCGATATAACCGTCGCTGAGGAAGATGACGGGGGTCATATGCTGAAGGGCGATGCGTGCGGCCTCATAGACGGCATCGAAACAATCGCTGGGAGTAGAGGCGGCGACGACGGGCATCGGGCATTCGCCATTGCGGCCGTAATAGGCTTGTAGAAGATCGCTTTGTTCGGTCTTGGTGGGGAGACCGGTGGAAGGACCACCCCGTTGGATATCGCAGATCAGCAAAGGGATCTCCAGCATGACGGCCAGACCCATGGCCTCGGCCTTCAGCGCCATTCCAGGTCCCGACGTGGTCGTGACCCCCAGGGCGCCGCCGTAGGCGGCGCCGATGGCGGACGTGATCCCCGCGATCTCATCCTCTGCCTGGAACGTGCGTACGCCAAAAGACTTATGACGGCTCAGCTCATGAAGGATATCGCTGGCCGGTGTGATGGGATAGGAGCCAAGGAAGAGCGGAAGACCGCTTTTCTGCGAGGCGGCGATCAGTCCTAAAGCGAGCGCCTGATTACCCATGACGCTGCGATACACTCCGGGCGCCATCTTCGCCT
>DASYSV010000017.1:0-6536 GCA_036010185.1 Puia sp. | reverse complement strand
TCGCCAGCACAAAAAAACAATGTCGAAGGAAAAGAAAGAAGCGCTGATCAATGAAATGCTCGACAACGTGGGGCTGCTGGATTCGATCGATCTTTTACCGTCCAAACTATCCGGAGGACAGAGCAAACGCATCGGCCTCGCCCGTACGCTGATCCTGCGTCCGGAGATCATGCTCTATGACGAGCCGACCACAGGACTCGACACCGGTACGGCCCGCGAGATCAGCGACCTCATCTGCCAGATGAAAAGGAAGTACAATATCTCGTCCATCACCATCACGCACGATATGCCCTGCGCCCGGATCACAGCCGACAGGATCATCCTGCTGAAAGACGGTATCGTCTACGCCGAAGGCAGCTATGAAGACCTCGAACAGTCCGAAGACGAATGGATACGATCGTTTTTTTATTAAAATCTAACGCTATGCCAAAGGAAAAAAACTATAAATGGAAACTGGGGCTCTTTTCTTTAGCAGCCCTGGCAATAGCCATCGCCGGCATCTATTATGTCGGTAAGCAAAAAAATAAATTCGGCACTGTGCTGCATCTCAGCAGCCGGTTCAATTCGGTCGTCGGTCTCAAGATTGGCAGTAATGTCAGGGTCGGCGGTATCGATGTCGGGACGGTAGACGGTATCTCGCTGGTGACGGACACGACGGTCCAGGTCGACATGATCATCCAGGAAAAGATCCAGAAATTCATCCGGAGGGATGCAAAGGCAAGTATCGGATCGGATGGGCTGATGGGCGACAAGGTCGTAATTATCAATGCGGGTACTCCGGCTTCCCCGCTGGTCGCGGATGGCGACTCGCTGGGTTCCCGCCAACCCATCGAGACCGACGCCATCATGAGCAGTCTGAAAATTTCCGCGGACAACGCCGCGGTCATAACGTCCAATTTAGCCGATATCTCCAGCCGTATCAGCCAGGGTCATGGCGCGCTGGGCCGGCTCCTGCACGATACTACGCTTTCCGCCAATATCAGCGCCACCGTAAAGAATCTCAAGTCAGGAAGCAAGAAGCTCGATGAGAACATGGAAGCGGCCCAGCATAACTTCCTGCTCCGCGGGTTCTTCAAAAAGAAGAAAAAGAAGCAAGAGGAGGCAAAGGCGGCCCAGGAGCAGGTGCAACAGCAGAAGACCAACAAGGAGAATAAGCCGTAATGATCACGCCATCGCCGGGTCGCTGACGCTATCCATACCCGTCTCTATATGGCCCGCATACCTGATCCCGAAAGCCGGATGCCCATGTACCCGGACGCTGAAGTCGTACCATCCATGACTGGCTGCCAGTGGTATCTCCATGGAATTTTTCTCGCCCGCGGCCAAACTCCTGCCGGGATAAACACTGCCATAGGAATGATCGATTAGCTCCAGCATGCAGGCTTTCCCGCTATTTTTCCAGGCCAGGACACCCACCTCATCGAATACCTGGCCCCGCTCCATTAGCGGTCGATAGGCGAAGACAATTTCAAGCGCCGGGTCGTTCGCATCGCCCCCGAACTCCCGATAGAACCCGTTTGGCCCATAAACCCGCAGGTGGTATCGTCCTCCCTGAAAGTCGGCTAACGGCCATTTGTCGGAAAGCGTATCTCCCGGCCTCACCGCGTATGCCCATGTCCGCAAGGCCTCGAAATGGCCCGGATTATCCGCCGCCGCATACTCCCCGGGTGCATATACGTTGAATGGAGCCCCGGCCGTCCGTCCACCGAATGCAAGATTGGAATTTTCAAAACGGATCCCGAACGAACGCCTGTCCGCATTCAGCCGCCCGTCAACCAGCATACAATAAGGCAACGCGCAGGATGGCCGCGTTCCCGGCTCCTGGCGGGTCGCATAGGGCGAGTTGCGCGGCTCCTGTTTGAAAAGCGCTATCTCCGCCGGCGTCAGGGCTTTGAACGTATCGGGAAGCTTGCGGTATTGCGCACTATTGATACTTTCTAAAAAAAGCTCCCTCGGCACGGACGTTGGTTCTGCGATACGCTCTCCGAAATAAGGCCGGAACACCGAGCTGAGGTCCCCACAGACCAGCCGTCGCCAATCGGAAATGTTCGGCTCACGGACTTCACGGCCCGTCTTATGCGAGAGGAATTTTTCCAGCAGTTGCAACGTCGACGTATGATCGAAAACCTGCGAATTGACCCATCCGCCGCGACTCCATGGCGATGCGATGATCAGCGGCACCCGGAAACCAAGTCCGATCGAACACTCGCGTTCGAACCTTTCGGGAAATCCCTTCCGCTCCCGGGCCTGTTCCTTCGTTATGAAGTCTACCCGCGTATCGATACCTTCCGAGACTTTTCCCTTACCCGGGCGATGCGGATCCGGGGCCGTAAAAGGAGGCACATGATCGAAATAACCGTCATTCTCGTCATAAGCCAGGATAAAGACGGTCTTTTTCCACACCTCCGGGTTCTGCGTCAGGATGTCCAGTACTTCCGATACATACCAGGCGCCATACCAGGGCGCGCTGGGATGGTCGGAGAAATTTTCCGGAGCCGAGAGCCAGCTCACCATAGGCAGCTTTCCCGACCGGACATCCTCCCTGAACTGGTGGAGCACATCCCCTTTCGGGGCCTTCATCGTACGATGTATGCCCTTGTCTTCATAAAGCAGTTCTTCCAACGAACGAAACTGCGGGTCGCCGGCATTCGAATCGAAGGCCCGCCGGTGCAGGTCCTGCGCCTCCTTCGGCAGATCATGCAATGTCTGGTTTGGAACATGGCCCGGCTTTTTCGCCTTCATCGCGTCGATATGCCGCGGATAGAGACGGATGTTATATTGTGCGAAGAATTCCAGCGGGTTGTCCTGGAAATTGGAGAGCCAGCGGTCCTCCTCGCCCTCGAAGCCGGTGTCGATAGCCACTTCGTTCTGGTAACATTTCCACGGGATGCCCAACGCTTGCAATCGCTCGGGGAAGGTCTTCCATTTGAGTGTGCCATAGTCCATATCGTCGTTGTACACATGCGCCCGCGACCCCTCGTGCTGCTCTTCACGGACCGTTCCGGTCCAGAAATAGAGCCGGTTCGGATTGGTACCCGTAAGAGACGAACAGAAGTTCTGATCGCAAACCGTGAAGGCGTCGGCCAGGGCATAATAGAAAGGCAGGTCCTCCCGGGTATGATAGCCCAGGGTCAACGGCATATTCGAATACTCCTTTATACTGTTGCGTTTTACATTGAGCCATTGGTCATACCGGCCATCGTTGCGCGCGAGGACCTGGTTGGACCAGGAATGCGGCAACGAATCCATCCACGTCGCCCTAGTATTCCGGATGTCGAGACGGAATGGCGCATAGGTGCCCCCTTCTGTGTTGGATTGCAGCCATACCGGGTTACCGTTCGGAAGTTGTATGGCACGCGGGTCATTGTAGCCGCGGACTCCGCGCAACGTTCCCAGCGCGTGGTCGAACGACCTGTTCTCCTGCATTAAAATGACGACATGTTCGGCATCGAGCCAGGTGCTGCCCGCGGCAGGGTCGATGGCCAGCGCTCTTTGAATGCGCTGGGGCAATAATGGATGAAGACTTACGCCCCCCGTCAGCAGGGCGGCTTTTTTCAGGAAATCTCTTCTCGTATCCGGCATAGTACAAATCTATGCCAAACAACGGCAAGCAGAGATTATGAAATAATTAAAATGAAGACCCGGCAACCATTCTATTTGGCCATCAAATAGGAGATTGCGCACAGGGCAACGAATACGAGCACGGTATAAAGGAAATTCCGGCCGAGGCTTTTATTCCTCTCTTTGAGAAGGGGCGAGGAAAAACTATCCTCGCGGTTAATGCAATAGTGATTCATAACACATTCTTTTAGGTAATACATTGAAATTCTTCGATCTGTCAAATCCTGTTCAAATATACGGGAAAAGCATCGAACTTCGTCAATGTTTTTTTACTGCGGCAATCCCTGCTTTTTTTACTTCTTCAACCCTTGTAAAAACCCGATATACTCGTCGATCACTTCGTTGTTCATCGTGTACTTGATATTTCTTCCTTCTTTTTCGGGCAGGATGATGGAGGTCTCGGTCAATTGCTTGAGATGATGGCAAATGGAAGGTTGGGCCAGATGGATATTTTCATAAAGGTCGACGCAATACAGCCAGTCATGCTTTTTTTTGATCTCGCTGAGGATCTTCAGCCTGGTCGGATCGGAAAGGGCTTTGGAAATCTTTTCCGCCTGTTTCGCATCCATCTGCGCCATATGACAAACTATTTGTATCTAAGATACGGAAAATACCGCAGTCGGCCGCGGCCAGGCTCCCCGCATGCGGAACTGCCGTTTTTCGCGATTTCGCCTCGTCTCACTAACTTGCGACCATGAACTTCAACCTGACGCAAATACCCGAAAGGACGACACGCCCCCGGACCTATGGCCTCACCATGATCAATGACAAAGGGCTCAGTGTCGGTGAGGCTCGCAACCTGGTCTCCGGGGCGTCCCCGCATGTCGATCTCGTCAAACTGGCCTTCGGCACTTCGCTGGTGTCCGCCGGTCTGAAGGAAAAGATCAGGGTCTTCCACGATGCCGGCATCCCGGTCTATTTCGGCGGACTCCTGTTCGAAGCCTTCGTCATCCGGCACCAGTTCGACGATTATATCAGCCTCCTGAAAGAATACGATATCACCTGGATAGAAGTGTCCGACGGCTCTATCGATATTACGCATTCCGAGAAATGCGGTTATATCGAAAAATTATCCCGGTATGGCACGGTGCTCAGCGAGGTGGGTTCAAAAGACAAGGACCGCGAACATATCACGCCGCCCTATCAATGGATACGGCTCATGCAGGCCGAATTGAACGCAGGGGCTTCCTATATCATTGCGGAAGCACGCGAAACCGGGAATGTCGGTCTCTATCGCGATTCCGGCGAGGTACGCGAAGGCCTCGTGCAGGAGATCCTGACGAAAGTGCCGGCCGAAAAAATACTCTGGGAGGCGCCGCAAAAAGATCAGCAGCTGTATTTCCTGACGCTCTGCGGGGCGAATGCCAACCTGGGAAATATCAACCCGGCCGAGGTCATCGCACTCGAGGCCATGCGTCTCGGTCTCCGCGGAGATTCCTTCGAATTATTCCTGAAAAAATAAAAATACTCGATTTCCTTTCCGAATAAGCTGATATGCAAATGGTTATAGCCTAAGTCTGCAATAACCGTTCCGGCCCGGCCGGATTCGATGACCCGGGAGCTTTCTTCGGATAGCTATTGCCTTTATCGAAAAAAAGGGCTATTTTGGCCGGACGCTTTCCAAGTATAAACCCGAATCGCCCTGAATGAAAATCCTTGGACCTCTGTTTCTTACTGCTCGCGTCAAACAATTCAAACCATTCGGTATGGCTACCGAATGGCAGGGCAAGCTTCAAACCGTCGGTGCCATTTTCGCGAGGTCCTACGAGCACATCAAGTCTATAGGTTTCACCATACACATGGAGGACTATGAAAAAAGAAAGCTGGGCATCTTCAACCAGCTGAATTTTTTCCAATTGCTCACCGGAACGCTCATTCCCCTCGCCGGCCTCATCAGCAACCGTCATTTTCATACCTCCGCCTGGATCGTCGCCTGCATGCCGGCGGTCATCAGCATACTCGTCCTCGCGTTCAATGCACGCCGTGAGTACTATCTCGCCCAGATCGCCTATTTCGTCGTAAACCCCATCGCGATCAGCTTTGTTTATTTCTGGGGATTCGACATGGGAGTGGAGCTTTCCTTCATTCTCTATGGCATCTTATCCGTCTTCTTTATCCAGGATCTAAGCCAGATGCTGTTTGCGCTTGCGCTATCGATGGCCAGCTATTTCGGGTTGGCGGTCCTGTGCAGGAACTATACCTATCAACTGGCTACGGTCAGCCCCTTCCTCTATATGTTCAACCAGCTGCTGGCCATCGGGTTCATCTTCGTCGGTCTTTTCCTGATCAAAAAAGAGAATGCCGGTTATCAGCAAAGCATCCTGAAACAGAAGGAAGCCATCGCCGCGAATGAAAAGCTCCTCCGGCAACAGACCGACGAGCTGACGCAGATCAACTCCTTCAAGAACCGGCTTTTTTCCATCATCGCCCATGACCTGAAATCCCCGATCTACGCTCTCCGCAATCTCTTTCGCAATATGCAGCAGCTGGACATGCCCGCCGACGATATAAAAGAACTGGTTCCGGACGTTGTCAACGAGCTGACGCATACCACCAGCCTTATGGAGAACGTATTGCATTGGGCGCGTAGCCAGATGCAGGCCTATACCGTCAAACCACAGCCTATCGGCGTCCCCGATCTCATTGCTGAAGTAGCACGGTTGCTCCGGCTGCAGGCGGACGCCAAACAGATCGGCGTTACGCTGAAATCGGAAGCTTCCGTGGTGGCGTTCGCCGACCGGGATATGGTACATCTCGTTCTTCGAAACCTTCTTTCGAATGCGATCAAATACACGCCCGAGAATGGGTGTATCGAGATGGGCGCCCGGAGGGAAGATGGCGCCATAGCCCTGTTCGTGAAAGACACCGGTACCGGTATTCCTCAGAACGACCTCGAAAAGATACAGCTCAATAAT
>DASYSV010000008.1:0-6207 GCA_036010185.1 Puia sp. | reverse complement strand
GGGGGGGAGGGTACGTCCGGGGGGGAGGGTTTTCGGGAGGGGGCGGGCGCTTGGGATGGCGCGGGTTCGTCCGAAGGGGCGGGTGCGTGGGATGGTCGGGGGATTCGGCTTACTGAGATGGGCCGGCCGTTCCTGCGGATTGTGTGCAAGGCCTTCGATCTTCATCTGCTGCGTGAGGAGCGGATTCGTTCGGGTGTGCCGTTTTGCGGCTATTCTTCGGCTGTTTAAGGGGCAAAAAAACGCCGGTCAGAAGACCGGAGTGACTTCACTTCTGAACCAACCGATAGTTCCCGCTATTCATGTACGCTCATGACCGGGATCGCACAGCTGAGCACGATCTGCCTGGCCCGGCTTTTATGAAACTCCAGGAAACTATGACTTTTTGGAAAGACCATCAGCCAGTCGGCCTTATGATTTTCGAGGTATTCGCTGACTCCACTCTGAACTTTGGACTGGCGCACAAAATGTAGTTCCGGGACAAGGGCTTTGACATCCTTTTTCCAGACGTTGTATTCGGCGATGGCTTCGGATGGGCTGGCTTCCCCATTGGTGATGACATGGACCACTTCGAGACGTGCGCCCAGCAACTGGCTGAGCTCATCCAAAAATGGGAGAGTGCCCGGCATTCCGCCATCGATATCCTCTTTATCGCAGGCCACAACGATCTTTTGAACCGGAGTCCAATGGGTCTTCGGTGGTACGACCAATAAAGGGTAATGTAAATGACGCATGGCCTGAACGGTATGACTGCCTTGCAATATATTTTCCACGCCGTGGCCGGAACTGCCCATGACGACCAGAAATGGGTTTCTGAATTTGCAAAAGGCTTCGAGCCGGGGGCCTACGCCGCCTATTTCCATGTCGGTGTATACTTTCACGGTATCGGCGGTGCGTCTGCGCAGCTCCTTTGACAGGTCGTCGAGAAGCTCGATCCCGCTGTCCCGCATTTCATCGTAGACGGATTCGGGTAAGGGTATCTCTGCCGCGGATACCGGTGGCTGGAAAACGTAAATCAGGTGGAGGTCCGCCCTGATGGCTGCGGCCATATCGGCGGCATAACGTGCGGCACAGGCGGAATTTTCGGTGAAGTTGACGGGAACTACTATGGAGCGCATAACGGTGATTTTTATGTAAATCTAGTGCCGGCCGCCGCCGGAGCCTATGACCTTTATCATTTATAGGGATGACAGCTGTCAGTAGCGGCTTTCCGATGCGCGACTAATTTCACACCATAAAATCATCCCATGTTCAAGATAAAATATGTAACCGCGGAAGAGGCGGTTTCCGTAGTAAAGAGCGGTGACCGCGTGTTTATTCACGGCAGCGCCGCTACGCCGGTGCCCCTGGTGACGGCGCTGCAGGCCCGTCATAAAGAGATCAGGCAAGTAGAGTTGGTGAGCATTACGACGATGGGTGATCTGGATTTTGACAATCCGCTTTGGTGCGATAGTTTTTTCGTCAATTCGCTGTTCGTGTCGGGCAGCACCCGCAAGGTGGCCAATAGTGATCATGGCGACTACGTACCCATTTTCCTGAGCCAGATACCGCAGCTGTTCAAGAGAGGCTTCCTGCCGATAGACGTGGCGCTGATCCAGGTGTCGCAGCCCGATAAACATGGTTTTTGTACGCTCGGGACGAGTGTTGATATTGCCAGGGCGGCGTTAGATACCGCTCGTCATATCATCGCGCAGGTGAATCCGAATATGCCGCGGACGCATGGAGATGGTTTTATCCATGTGAAGGACATCGATGCGCTGGTCTGGCATGAGATGCGTCTCCCGGAGGTGAATTATTCGGGGGAAGCGAATCCCGCTGTTGAAAAGATCGGGCGGCATGTTGCCTCGCTGATCCCTGACGGGGCGACGCTTCAGTTGGGTATCGGGCATATCCCGGATCAGGTGCTTAGAAATCTGGCGGGACATAAGAACCTCGGGCTGCATACGGAGATGTTGTCGGACGGGGTTATTCCGCTGATCGAATCAGGGGTGATCGATAATCGTTGTAAGAAGCTCAATGTGGGGCGTTCGGTTACATCGTTTGTCAACGGCACCCGGCGGCTTTTCGAATTTATCGATGACAACCCTGAGATCCGGGTGATGGATATCGGTTATGTGAACGATACGGCGGTGATCCGTCAAAATCCGAAAGTGGCGGCGATCAACAGCGCTATCGAGATCGATCTGACGGGCCAGGTATGTGCCGATTCGATCGGTACGCTTCAGTACTCGGGTATCGGGGGGCAGATGGATTTTATCCATGGCGCTTCACTATCGGAAGGGGGGTTGCCTATAATCGCCATGCCGTCCGTGACTTCGACAGGTGTATCCCGTATCGTACCTTACCTGAAAGAGGGGGCGGGGGTGGTGACCACCCGCGGTCATGTGCACTGGGTGGCGACGGAGTATGGCGCTGTCAATCTGTTCGGAAAGAATTTCCGGCAGCGGGCGGAAGCACTGATCGGGATTGCTCATCCCGAGCACCGGGAATGGTTGGATCGTCAATTTTATCAGCGTTGTCACCGTGGGGCGGCTGTGATTTTGCCGCATTCAGAACCGCGGCCGGAGCCGGCGGCGGGGCTTTGAACCAATTTATTCACTCATAAAATCTTACTGCTATGCGTAACGAAAATGAAATTCTCGAAGAAGTGAAACTCCGGGTCAATTCCATTCTCTGTCCCGGAACGATCGATGTTGCGGTCGATGGGAATATCGCTGTATTGACCGGGCATGTTCCGTCGCTGGAAAAAAGGAATGAGGTAGCGATGACGGCCGCCTATGTGTCAGGGATCGAGGGGGTCGAGAATAAGTTGACGATCAGTGCGCCGGAGTATATCTTGTGATCAGTAGAGCAGGTTTTGCAATTTTGCCAGGTCGGCGATCCTGATCTTGCCGTCGCGGATATCGACGAGTTTTTCGGATTTGAAATCGCTGAGCGTACGGATCAGCGACTCGGTGGCAGTGCCGACATATTGTGCGATGTCGTCGCGGGAGATGTCCAGAGGGGCGGAGGGGGGCGCGCCTTTGGCAGGCGAGGTTGCGCCTTTGCCAGCGGAGGTTGCGTCTGTGGCGGTGGAGGCCGTGCCCGCGGCGGCATATTTGTTGTGAATATCGATCAGGGCCTTTGCCACGCGTTTTCGAAGCGAGCCATAGGCCAATTGCAGGAGACGTTCTTCCTTCTCCTGCACATTTTGTGCGATGAGCCGGATGAATTTCGAGGCGATGCGAATATCCTGGTATAGGGCGTTCACAAACTCGTCTTTGGGTATCTGCGCGAGCTCGGCGTCTTCGAGTACGATGGCTGTTTCCTCATAGGGACTATTTTCAAGCAGGGGCAGGTAACCGATATAATCGCCCGGTCCATATAAATTGGTAATGTATTCTTTGCCGTCTTCATGGATGCGGAAGGCTTTCACTTTTCCTTTGATAAGGTAGTAAGCATATTTGGGTCTGCGGCCTTCCTGATAGAGATGTTGTTTTTTGGAAAGCTCTGTGGTCTCGTAATTAGCCGGGTCCAGGGGGATCATTCCGCTGGTGCTGAGATCGCCGATCAGGGCGCCGGCGCCTTTTTCGTCTGCGGCATAGCTGTTTTGGAGGATGTCATACTTTTTGAGACGGATCTCGATGGCGTTCAGGAGTTCGATGTCGTCGAAGGGTTTGGTGATATAGTCGTCGGCTCCCATTTCCATGCCTTTCCGGAAATCGGTTCGTTCGGTGCGGGCGGTGAGGAAGATGAATGGGGTATTGATGGTGGACTCATTCTTTCGCAGCAGGTGGAGCACGCCGTAGCCATCCAGCTCGGGCATCATGATGTCACAGATGACCAGTTCGGGATTTTCTTTTAGGGCGGTCTCGACACCGCGTTTGCCGTTCTCGGCGGTGTATACTTCATAACCGGCAAGAGTTAGTATTTCGGCGATATTTTCGCGGATGTCATCATGGTCGTCGATTACGAGGAGTCTGCGCATGTTGGTGATTTTAGCGCTACAATAATACGCAATCGGCGGCAAGCCCGCAACTGACCAGGATCAGTATTTTCTATGACGGAAGTCAGCCGGCTGGCAGTGTACCAGTGCTAGCTTGCGTTCACCATTTCTTAAAACGCTCTTATGTTGGCATCCCTCCAAAACCCCTTTGTGATTATTCTGTTCGTCATTATGATCCTCCTTGGTATTGTCATTACGTTGCTGGCCAGCGCGCTGCCTGGCAGGGCAGGTGTCCGCAAGAACGGGGCCGGGGAAGGTAAGGAGGCTGCCGATCCGGCAGGTCCTGCGGGCATGTCAAAGACAAAATTAGGTAGTGCGGCTGGAATTGCAGGGGCCGCCGCGGGTACCGGGTTGTTTTTACCGGCTGCCGGTGGTGTATCCGATACCGTCTTTTACATCAGTGTCGGTGTCATTGTGCTGGAATTGCTCGTGATCCTGGCGTTATGGTACAACCTGTGGATCATTTCTGCTGTTGGCGGAAAAGCCGAGCCGCGGATGGATGGACGATTTGCTTTTGTCCCGGCCCCCAGGTGGTGGAGGTTTTATGGGGTTTTCGGCCTTCTTTTGATCGCCGTGGCCTGTCTTTGGGGGTACCGGGTACTGAGCACGCCCAGGGTGGTTGACGAACGGACGGTAAAAGCACTCACTTCACCGAAAGATCTTGCGGCGGGAAGGACTGTATTCCAGGGGACCTGTTTCGTCTGTCATGGCAAAAACGGGGAGGGAGGGATAGGCCCGAATCTTACGGATGGGTATTGGATACATGGGGGCAGCATCCAGGACATTTTCCGGACCATTAAATACGGGTGGCCTGACAAGGGGATGAAGAGCTGGAAAGACGACTATTCCCCGGAGCAGATTGCGCAGACAGCCAGCTATGTGAAAAGCCTAAGCGGGACGCATCCGGCAAATCCCAAACCGCCGCAGGGAAATCTTTATAAGCCCTGATCTCCGACTGTAATGGGAAGTTAGGCAATGGGGGCGGTCGGCTTCCCCGCAATAGTTTAGCCTGGTTCTTCAGAACCGGGCAATTCAATGGTAATAGTGGTGCCTTTTCCGAGTTCGCTTTCCAGGAGGAGGTGACCTTGCAAGAGGTCGGCGTAGCGTTTGACAATATGCAGGCCGAGACCCGTCCCTTCGATGTTGAGGGCGTTTGCACCGCGGAAGAAGCTGCTGAACAGGTGCTGCTGGTCCTCTTCCGAAATGCCGATGCCCTGGTCCTTAACCGAGAGACTTAGTCCTGCATTTTCGGTATGTTTAGCCTGGAGATAGATGGTCGCCGCTTCGGGAGAGAATTTAATGGCATTGCTCAGCAGGTTGATAAGGATATTTTTGAGGAGGCGTTTGTCTGTGACGAAGCCATTCGAACCCGCATATTCGAATTCGATCTGCTGGCCATCTTTGGCGAGCGGGCGCATTTCTTCGACCACTTCCTCGAGAAATTCCCTGATTGGAAATTCGCCGGGTTCCACCTTGATCTTGCCTTCTTCGAGTTTGCCCAGCGAGAGAAAGTCTTCGAGCAGGTTGTTGAGGTGTTTGACGGACTCTTTGATACGGCGGATGTGTTTATCGCGGCGGTCCTGCTCATCTGCCCGGGTATATTTGGAAAGGAGGGCGGCCGAGGAAAGCACGGTGCTCAGGGGAGTGCGGAATTCGTGTGAAGCCATGGAAACGAAACGGGATTTGATCTCGTTGAGCTGTCTTTCTTTGTCCAATGCTTCGCTCAGCTCGCGTTGCGAACGTTCCAGCTCCTGGAGGGCTTCCTGGAGGATAAGGGTACGCTCTTCCACTTTCGATTCCAGGCCCGCATTGAGCTTACGTATATCCTCCGTCCTGTGTTCGAGTTCCAGTTGGCGGTGTACCAGTTCGAGTTCGGACTGTTTCCGTTGGGTGATATCCACTATAAAGGCGATGACGAACAACACATTCTTTTGACGGTAATAGCTGAGGCTCACTTCGACAGGGAATTCGGAAGAGTCTTTTTTCCGGGCAAAAAGGTCCCGGCCGTGGCCCATGGTGCGGTTGCCGGGTTGGTGATAGAAGCCGTTGCGATAGTGTTCATGCGAGGAATGGAATCGTTGCGGGATCAGCACCTCGATCGATTGACCGAGCAGTTCTCCATGGCCGTATCCGAAAAGATGGCAAGCGGCCGGGTTCACCAAAACGATCCTGCCCTTGTCGTTGGTCAGTACCATGCCTTCGGTAGCATGTTCGAACAGGGCATT
>DASYSV010000509.1:0-5440 GCA_036010185.1 Puia sp. | reverse complement strand
TCTCTAAATCTGCGATGAATAATGTTTGTTTTTCGAAAGAAGATCTGGAAGAGGTGGTTGTGACTAACGATAAACAGCGGTTTTCATTTAGTGACGGTGGCACGAGGATCAGGGCCAACCAGGGGCATTCTATTGCCGTAGAATTGCAATTGAAGCCGCAAAAACCGCCTCAGGTACTTTTTCATGGCACGGTGGGCAAATTTTTAAACAGCATCAAAGAAAAGGGGCTGCAAAAAATGGACAGGCATCACGTGCATTTGAGCGCTGACAGGTCGACGGCGGAAAGGGTGGGTAATCGCAGGGGAGAGGCTGTGATCCTGACCGTTAAGAGCTATGAAATGGGATGGGATGGGTTTGAATTTTTTCTTTCGGAGAACGGGGTTTGGCTGACGGACCATGTGCCGGTTAGGTATATTGAGTTTTTCTAAAACACGTATGAAATGGCAAGGACCTATGTAATCGGCGATATTCACGGGGCGCTGCGGGCGTTGCAGCAGGTGATGGAAAGGGTGGCTCCGGCGCGGGAGGATCGGTTGATCTTCCTGGGGGACTATGTCGACGGGTGGTCGCAGTCGCGGCAGGTGATCGACCAACTGATTGAACTGGAGAGCAGGTATGAATGCATCTTTATCCGGGGAAACCATGATGCATGGTGCGTGGAATGGCTGGAAGGATGGGGTGCCTCCCCGGACTGGCTGTTTCATGGCGGAGCGGCGACGATGAAGAGCTATGCGGGTATCACGACAGAGGAACGTGGACGTCAGCTGGAGTTTTTCAATCGGATGCGGTCGTATTTCGAAGAGGACGGGCGGTTGTTCGTGCATGCAGGTTTTTCCTCTGTGCATGGGCCGTCCGCTGAACATTACGAAAGCAACTTTTTCTGGGATAGGACGCTCTGGGAAACAGCGCTGGCAGTGGATGACCGTATCCCGCGCGATAGTCCGTTCTATCCACAACGTCTCCGGCTTTATCGGGAGATCTATATCGGTCACACGCCGACGACCAATTACGACTTCGATGTCCCCATGCAACGTAGCAATGTGTGGAATGTAGATACCGGCGCTGCGTTTACGGGAAGGCTAACGATGATGGACATCGACACGAAAAAATATATTCAAAGCGATATCGTGCAACAACTGTATCCCGGCGAAACGGGACGAAACAAATAAACCCAAGAATGATGATTAGCTTTGATCTGATCTACCCCGACCAATCGGCCATACCCTACCGGTCGATGACCTTTCCGGACGGGCAACCGCATATTAAAATGGACGTTGGGGTGGCCGAAAGGATCGACAGAAAGGAGCCGCTGCGGATCTTCACCCGTCTGAACAATGCCAATGACCTGTTGCTGGCGTTGCTGGTGAAGAATAGCCTGGATTACCTGGGATTCGAACATATCGAGCTGCATGTCTCTTATCTGCTTGCCGGGCGGATGGACCGGGTCATGCTCGACGGCGAACCATTTTCTCTGAAAGTGGTGGCGTCGATGATCAACCAGGGGCAATTCAAAAAGGTGCTCCTGTTCGACCCCCACTCGGAGGTATCGACGGCGCTGATCGACCGTTCATACGCGGTGGCGAACCATGCCTTCGTCCGGGATGCGCTGAAGGATTATGCCAGCGATCATTCGGGGGAGGCGCTTTGCCTCGTGTCGCCGGATGCGGGAGCCTTGAAGAAGATACACAAACTGGCGCAAGCGTTGGGCATCGGAAATGTCGTGGAATGTATGAAAGAGCGGGACGTCCGGACTGGGGCCCTGACCAAATTCAACGCGATGACGGACGGGCTTCATGGGCAAACCTGTTTCATCGTGGACGACATCTGCGACGGAGGCGGAACTTTCGCAGGTACGGCGAATGTCCTGAAAGAAAAGGGCGCGGGTAGAGTGAACCTGATCGTTAGTCATGGAATATTCAGCAAAGGGACGGTGATAGAAGACATCGATGAGGTGTATACCACGGATTCATACAGGAAGGTGGAAGGGGTGAATTGTTTTTCGATCGGCCGCTACATATGAATAGTCATTGATCTGCCCTTGTAAAAGATGATGTGGGCTGCCGAAGCCGGCCGGCTCATATCCTGCACTATGAAGTGGCGGCGAACGGGGAGACCGGCGGGGGAGGCGGGACGGAGGGTGAGGGTGCGGTTGTGGTCGTCCCAGGTGATGCGGATGTAGGAGGCCCGGCCGCGAAGATATTGTTGGCTGATGCCGTCGTCGTCATAGAGGGTGAAGTCGCCGTCGGCGCCGGGATAGATGCGGAGGGTGGTGGGGGCGGTGACGGGTTGGGAGGTGTATTGGCGGATGGTATCGGAAGGAATGATGGCTCCGGCACGAACATAGATGGGCATGATGGAAAGATCGACATCGCGGTTGACGGTCCTGCCGCCGGAGAGGGTATCGCCGGACCACCAATCGTACCATGTGCCTGCAGGCAGATATACGGCGCGGCTGGTGGCGCCTTTTTCGAAGACGGGAGCGATCAGGAGATCGCGACCCCAGAGGTATTCGCTGCCCAGAGCGCGGGCGATGGTATCGTCGGGATAATGAAGCCAGAGCGCGCGCATCAGGGGCATGCCCGTAACGCGGGCCTCCCATGCTAACGTATATGTGTAGGGTAGGAGCTGGTAGCGCAGCTCGTCATATTTCCGTACGACGGGTTCGATGCGGGGGTCGTTCATCGAAGAGAGGAGGACGTTGCGAGTCGCGCTGTCGGGGCCGGGCCGTGTGGAGGTCTCGAGGTCTCCGCGGTCCCCCTGACCCCAGCCCCAGGGCAGGATGGTCATGGTCGTCCGGCCATGGCTGCGGAAGGAAGGGCAGAAGGCTCCGAACTGGAACCAGCGTGCGTAGAGTTCACCCGTCTTCTCGCTATTAGGATAGAAGCCGCCGATGTCGGAGCCCCAGTAGGGGCTCAGGCTGAGGGAATGGTTGATGCCGACGGCGATCTGTCCCTCCAGCGTCTTCCAGGAGGACTCGGTGTCTCCCGACCAGACCCAGCCGCCCCATCGGGCGACACCCAGATAGCCATTGCGATGGAGGCTCCAGGGGCGGGTGTCGGGGAAAGTGGAGAGAGGACCCTGATAATACAACTTGTGGCGCTCGATCCGTTCGTATAGATTGAACCAGTCGCCTTCGTCGGGCCAGAAGGCATCCGCGCCGGCCATCATCAGCGGAATATGTTTTTGCCAGTAGGTTTGGATATGCCCCGCATCCGTGGTTTCTCCCGGTGAGGCGGGAATGGTGCCGTGGAGGGTCGGCAGCTTATCGCGATCATAGGGGACCATGTGCAGTACCACCTTTACATGCCGGGCATGGAGATCGGCGAGCACCCCGGCGGGGTCGCGGTGAAAAACGGCCGGATTGAATTCGAAGGAAGGTTGCCTGGTATTCCAACCCTGCGGCGTAAAGCCTGTTCCGAGATAGATGACCGCGTCGACCGGTATTTTTTTCGAACGGAAGCTGTCCACGATGCCAAGGATATATCGATCGTCCTTTATCGTCCGATGCGATTGCATATAGCCGAGCGCCCATTTCGGCGGAATCACGGCGGGACCCGTCAGATCGGAGATGTCCTTCATGAGATCGGCCGGGTGATGCGCGTCGAAGACGAATATGTCATACAAACCGGGGATCACCGAAGAGGCCGGAGGGAGACCTTTTGCGAGTGCGAGACTCTGGTTTCTTTCGTTCTGCTGGACGGTATCGGCGGCGGTCGGTTTCCAGGGCAGGTATATGCCATGGTCGGGATTGCGCAGATCGATCTCACCCCAGGGATTTGCCACGAACAATGCCCAGCCTTTTGTGCCGATGAGCAACGGAACGGGGTTCCTGGAGCCGTAGGCATCGCCTTGCCAGCGCGGCTGCATGTCCTGCAGTCTTCCCCGGCGATCGAATTCAATGGAGGCCTTACGCCAATTCCCGCCGCGCACCGGCCGGTGCCCGCCTTCGCCGAGACCCAGCACGGGCGCTTCATCCAGCGCGAAGGAGAGGGTGGAGTCATCGAATACGAGCCGTTGGACGGGCGCGCCGTCCTTCGTGCTAACGGTAACGGTCAGTGGAGAGGCGGTGACTTCCACCTGCAGATCGCCCACCTGTTTGCGGACGGGCGACGAAACTTCTTTCAGATCGATAACGGGAGCGGGCCAATGGCGGTCGGCAAGAGCCGGGGTAAAGGGCAGATCGACCGTGTCGGTCAGCGGCTTCAATGTAATCCGGAGGCTGTGTGTGCCCGCTTCCCGGATGGACAATTCGGCTGGAGCGCCTGCCGACAGGATCGGCTGTGCAATCACCTGTCCCGGAAAGGCGGGGCAAAAAAGAAAAAATACCATTATGCGGGGGTGGACCGGCATCGGCAAGCTTTTTAAATGAGTAAACAAAAATCCCGGAATAAAAGTAAAACGGGCAAAAACATTTTAGCTAACTTCAAACAGAAATTAACCCGGACCCAACGCCGGATACCACGAACCGGTAGGTTCTAACACCCATACCTCCCCACTCTCCAATAGAAAACGACAAAATACCGGTACTTAAGTGGTATTGCCCTTTGTCCTGCCGGAGCCCAGGGAGCGGCCGGCGCCGCGAGGAGCGGCCTGAAGCAGGCCGGGAGCAGTCGGGAGCGGCCGGAAGCAGCAGGTCTTCAATTCTTATCGACGAACCGCCGGTTGGACTCGTTGTACCGATCACCGATATTGGGAAAACGTTTCAGCAGCTGGTCGATCTGTGTGAAATCGGCAGCAGTCATCGTGACGTCCATAGCGCCGGCATTGTCCACCAGGTATTTCCGGCGTTTGGTGCCGGGGATCGGAATGATATGCGAGCCGCGGGCCAAAACCCAGGCGAGGGCCATCTGTGCGGGCGTGCATCCTTTGGCGGCTGCGATATCGGCAAAGCCGGCGGCCAGACGGACGTTATTGTCCGCGTGCTCTCCCTGATAGCGGGGCAGATTGCGCCGGAAATCGCCCTCTCCAAGCGTCGACGGATCGACCGTATTGGTCATGAGTCCGCGGGAGAGCGGACTAAAAGGAATAAAAGAAATGTGCAACTCTTCGCATAGCGGCAGTATCTCGTTTTCGACATCGCGGGTAAGAATGGAATATTCGCTCTGCAGCGCGCTGATGGGATGTACGGCGTGGGCGCGGCGAATACTGGCCGGAGAGGCCTCGGAAAGCCCCAGGAAGCGCACTTTTCCTTCCCGTACAAGATCGGCCATGGCGCCTACCATATCTTCGACCGGAACATTCGGATCGATGCGATGGGCATAATACAGATCGATGACGTCGGTACGGAGACGACGGAGGCTTCCTTCCACGGCCTGTTTGAGATAGGCGGGTGAGCCATCGAAACTATTGAGACGTCCGGAGGCGTCTGCCCGGAATCCGAATTTGGTTGCAATGAAGATCTTTTTGCGGTGTGGCTGGAGCACGCGGGCCACCAGCTCCT
>DASYSV010000558.1:0-4216 GCA_036010185.1 Puia sp. | reverse complement strand
AAACTGTCAACCCTCAATGACGTCAGCGTCAATTCGCGCTGGGCCAGCAAGGTCGAGGTCTGGTTATAAAAATCTGCCGGATTGCTGGCATTGTTATAGAAAGTCGCCGACATCTTCGAAGAGGCGAGGAAATGGTTGTATTCCGTCTTCAGCGTATCCAGCTTACCCAGATCGTTGTCGAGGGTTTGCAGCCTGAACCGCTCCAGCTCGTGCTGCTCCTCCTTGAGCCTCTTTAAATAGGGAGAGCCGTTCAGGTATCTCAAGACCCCGTCCTGCAAGCTGTCCAGCGCGAAATCGTAGTCATCCCGGAGACTCGCGATTATCTTGAACGGCTGATCCACCTTGGTGGAAGTATCATTCGCCAGGTAGACATCGTTCATATCACGCGCGTCCACATGAAGCAACTTGTCGGCCATATTTTCCGGCACACGCAACTCCCGCGCCAGCCTGGCTTTGGGCGCCGTGGCGATCAGGTGGTTCAACTGCTCGATCATCTCCGCATACGTTTTCTTGGTCAGCATGTTGTACCGGACGATCATCATCGCCTTGTAATGCGAAGGCTTATTTGCATAATAAAGATATCCAAACCCCATTCCGAGCACCAGGAAGATGGTGATGATGTACTTGTTGGTGCGAAGGACATACCAGGTGAAGGACAGCGCCTTGAAGAAGGCGCGCAAAAGACCGTAGAAAACGGCCTTGGCCCCGGAGAGGTCGATTTGGTCTTCCGGATGGATATTTTTTTCAGACATATTGAAACGATCGGCTTGGCTCTTGGTTTGCTGCGGGTCGCGACAGTCACGGCCTCCCGCGTTTTTTTACGGTGCAATATTAGGACTTATCCGGCTGTTTTACAACCATTATCGGGACTTTTCGGCGGCTGTAGAGCAGGAGCAGAGGGAAAAAACAGAAAAGAAAGACCCCATGCTGCATGGTGAGCGGAGACTCCGGAATAAAGAACAGGATCAGCGTCAGGACGGTAAACCTCGCCTCTTTCGTCCTCCATTTCAGTGCTATACCTATCTGCAGGCCGAGGATCAGCATCAGGCTCGCAAACCCGATCAAGCCCGAACGGACCAGGGTTTCAATATACTGGTCATGGAAATTGTATCCGAGAAATCCTCTTATTCTCCGGTCCGGTCCGTCGTCAGGGTTGCCGATCCACATGTGCGTATCGACATATTTTTGATCCAGCAGATCCTGGCTGTCACCGGGACTCACCCCGAAAAGCCAGGCATGATGTTCTCTCAGGATCTCGAAGGCGAAATGCCATTCCAGGATTCTCAGCGGAAGAGGGTCGAATGCCGTCGCGGCATTGATCGTGTCCCTTTTGGGAACGCTGATACCGCCGTCGACCATCTTCGTAAATCGTTGCTTCACCGGGTTATCGATGGCAAAAAGACCGGCGACCAGGCAGATGGCCGCAAGACCCGATATCACCAATGCCTTCAGATTCTGAGTGGTATAGTATCTCTTGCCGAAAAAATTGACCAGCATGAGGAGTGCAAGGATCAGTATCAGTTTCGAAGACAATAAAACGATCATTCCCAGAAAGAAGACGACGAGCAGGATCCGGCACCACTTCCTTACCGGCGCGGACAGGCCGATGGCCGGGTCGCCTTCCGGCGACAAAAGGAATTGCATGGCGAAAAGGACATATACCGAATAAAAGACCGCATTTTGGGAAAGGGGGGCGGCCAGTGGGTGATAAAAAAAGACCGAGCTGTCATGCAGCCGGACATAGAGGATCTCCGCCCGGTACAGACAATAAAGCGCCGAGGCAAAGACCAGCAGGGAGTAGGCTGTGATCAGGCTCCGGTAACCCTTTTCGTCGGCAAACCGGCAACCGCAGAGTACAAAGGCGATGGCGACCAGGGTGGTGTCCTTGGCGACCAGGTTTTGCCCTTTTACCGGGTTATGCGTATAAAACAGACCGGCTGCCTGTATTAGCCAATAGATGAAATATGCAAGGAAATATTTATTCGTGAAGGCCGTCCTGATGGCTTTTACCGGACCTTCCACCCATAATCCGCAAATCAGCAGAAGAATGATACACCAGCTATTGGTCTGAAACCAGGAGAACAAAGTAGTGAAAAGAACCGCTAGGGTAACGACAAACACGGGCTTTTTGGCCAATAAAGTCATAAGACCGACATTTTGTTCGATGCCATGGTGCAATAATAGTCGAGCACTGTTTTATAACCAAAATATATTTCTTTTGAAAGATTTAACAGTTACCGCAAAGTGGTATTTTTTGAAAGGATTTTTTTTCGTTACTTTGCGGCGAGGTAATTTATTTACTTGAAATTCAACCTGATTGCTAAAGAACCCCGCTGTTGTCCGGAAATCATTTCGGAGCCGTCAACTACCTCTTTAGCGGATTCTGTTATTTCCCTGATATGCGGTGATCTGCCAAATGGAAAAATTTAGCTCTTTTCCCGGCAATAAGTCGTATGAAAAGTTGTTATAGGTGGGGTTTTCTAAAAATTATATATTAAACCTTCGGTCTTATGGTCGAACCCGGAAGCATCGTAAAGAATTTGCAAGTAGAACAAGTTGGCGAAAAAAGGTCGGTTAACCTAAGGGCTTTCATCAGTGATCGCCGGTCCTACCTCCTTCTGAAACGTATATTCGATATCGGGATATCACTATTTGCGCTGGTCTTCATTTTCAGTTGGCTTTTCCCCATTGTTTGGTTACTCATACGTATCGATTCAAAGGGCCCCGTATTCTTCATTCAGAAGCGGGTCGGCTTTTTGGGTCGGACGTTCCGGTGCCTTAAATTCAGGACCATGCATGTCAATGCCGAAGCCAATACCAAACAGGCTACGGACAATGACTCCCGGATCACCCGCGTGGGACATTTCCTGCGCCGTTCGAATCTCGACGAGCTTCCCCAGTTCCTCAATGTTCTTGCCGGGCATATGAGTGTGGTGGGACCCCGTCCCCATATGTACAGGGATTGCGACAATTTCTCCAATGTCGTCGAAGGATACAAGTTTCGCAATCTGATGAAACCGGGCATTACCGGCCTCGCCCAGGTCAAAGGCTACCGTGGTCCCGCCCAGACCTTCGACAAGATCTTCCGGAGATACCAATGGGATGCCTTCTATGTCCGTAATGCCGGCCTCTGGCTCGACCTGCGGATCATCCACTATACCGTCATGCAGACATTCTCCTACCTGATCAGTAAATTCATCGTCATCGAAGACGGCCCCATCGAATCCCTTAAAAGCGATTGGGTCGAGCTCGAGCCCAAAAATGTGCTGAACTGATCCTGATTGAAATCTTAACTATTTTTTAACCTCTTTTTAATTCTTGTATAACTGTGTCGATTCGGGCGATAATCGTGTCGATTTGACGTATAACTGTGCAATCCGCGGTTTGTGAGACCCCTTCGGGCGCCTGGCTCGATTTGGTCTTATTTAATTAACGCGTTAAAATGCAACGTTTTTACAGTCGACATTGTCAATTCGTGCGGATACCCTCGAAAATTCATATATGTATTAACAGTTTTTTTGCATCTTGTCGACCGTCCGCTCGTATAGAAGGAAAAGAAGTCGAAAACCAATCCTGAGTAAAATGCAGAGCACATTTGTTGAATCGTCCATTCGTTGTCCTGAAAACTGGGAAAAAGGGAACTGGGAATTTGTTCGGGAATATTGGGGTGAAAGGTATAATTATCTGATTTACAAGCGGATAATGGATATCGTTTCATCTTTATTCGTGATCATTTTCGTCTATCCCTGGTTATTCCCCATCCTCTTCGTTCTGATCCGGCTGGATTCCAGGGGACCGGTCTTTTTCCGCCAGCAAAGGGTTGGATTCCTGGGAAAGACCTTTTGGTGTTATAAGTTCCGGACCATGCATGTAAACAATTATGCTGACACCCGCCGGGCTTCGTCCGATGATCCCCGTGTGACACGGGTTGGCCGTTTCCTCCGCAATACCTGTTTGGATGAGTTTCCCCAATTCATCAACGTCCTGCTCGGACACATGAGTATCGTAGGGCCGAGACCCCATATGCTTCATGATTCGAGAGAATTTGCGAGCCTCATCGACAACTACCGGTTTCGCGACATGGTCCGACCCGGCATCACCGGGCTTTCGCAGGTGAGAGGCTACCGGGGCCCCGCCGCCAATTTCGAGAGCATCCTGCGTCGCTACCAATGGGATTCATTCTATGTCCGGAATACGGGCTTCCTGCTCGATCTGC
>DASYSV010000538.1:0-4172 GCA_036010185.1 Puia sp. | reverse complement strand
GAGGAGATACTCTACCATGAGGTCTTCGACGCCACCTATACCTGGAAATTGCTGCACCGGATGGAAGCTGTATGGAGGAAGGAGTCGCCACTCGGTGGCATCGACGAGGTCCTCGATGAATATGACACGCAATTCCCTCCCAACGGGCTCCGGCTGTATTTTACAACCAACCATGACGAAAATTCGCACAGCGGCAGCGAATTCGAACGGATGGGCGACATGGCGAAATGTTTTGCCGTACTGGCCTGCACCTGGAACGGCATACCGCTGATCTATAGCGGGCAGGAGATGCCGAATTACAAACGGTTGAAGTTTTTCGATAAGGACTCCATCGAATGGACGGGGCGTTATGAACTGCACGGTTTTTTCCGGACTTTGCTTTGGCTGAGAAAAAGCAACCCCGCGCTTCGCAGCGGGGATCCCTTGGTTACGATCCACCGGCTGCGTACACAGTTCGATGAACGGGCGTTCATTTTCGCGAGACGTTCGGACGAGGACCAGGTAGTCGTTGTCCTGAATCTATCCCCGGAGCCATTGCAGCTGCCCGTTGGCGAACTATTGCTGAAGGGCATCTACCGCGAGGTATTCACAGGTTTCTGGTTCGATCTTTCACGCGTTCCCACGCTGTATATACCGCCCTGGGGCTATAATGTGCTGGAGAAACAAAAAGGCTGACCATCGGTCAGCCTTTTTAAATTAGATACCGGGGGCCACTATCCGCCGCTTGCCAGACGCAACGGATACGAGTAAACGCCTTCATATCCGGGGAAGACTCCTTCCAGCTTGACGGTCCCATTGCCCGCCTTGTTCAGTATTTGCTGGAGATCATCGACATTCTTCACATCTTCGCCATTGGCTTTGAGGATGATGAACCCTTCCTGGATGCGTGATTTGTCCATAAGGCCGTTTTCGGTAATGGATTTGACGACTACCCCACCTTTTACGTCGAGACTGGCCGCATCCTTCTTGCTGAGATTTTCCAGTTGGGCGCCCAGCTTGTCCAGCACGCCGGATTTGATGACCGAGGTAGAGGTACTGCTGGAATTATTGCTCAGGGTGACGGAAACAGAGTTCTCCTTTCCGTCGCGTTTGTAGGTCACCTTGATCTTGTCGCCGGGGCTGAAAGTAGCGATCTTACCGACCATTTCGGCGCCGGTAGTAACGTCTTCACCGTCGATCCTGGTAATGATATCGCCTTGCTTGATCCCTGCATGCGCCGCCGGTCCGTCCGGGCTTATCGTCCAAACATAAACGCCGTCGCCATCTTTAATTCCATTTTCCTTTTTCTGGTCTTCACTCATATCGTCGCGGGGATAGGAGATACCCAGGTATGCACGTTGCGAAGTCCCGAATTTAATGATATCGTTCACCACCTTTTTGACAATATTGACCGGAATGGTAAAGGAGTAGCCGGCGTATGAACCTGTGGGCGAGGCGATGGCGGAGTTGATGCCGACCAGCTGTCCTGAGGTATTGATCAGCGGTCCGCCGCTGTTGCCGGGATTGACCGCCGCGTCCGTCTGGATAAAGGATTCCACCGGAGACTGGCTTTGACGCCTGTTGATGTCCAGGGTCCTTCCCTTGGCACTGACGATACCTGCCGTAACGGTCGTTTCCAGTGTCAGGGGGTATCCTACAGCCAGCACCCATTGACCGACCTTGACCTCATCGCTGTTGCCATAGAGGAGGAAGGGCAGATTCTGCGCGTCGATCTTCACGACGGCCAGATCGCTGCTGGGATCGGCGCCGATGAGCTTGGCTTTGAAAGATTTCCGGTTGCTGAGGGTTACGGTCACCTCATCGGCGCCGTCTACGACGTGGTTGTTGGTGACGATGTACCCGTCATTGCTGATGATCACCCCGGAACCGGAAGCCATCTCCGGCAGGGAGCGCATCCCGTTGCCATTGCCGAAGAAATCGTCGGGGTCGATACCGAACAGGTCGGAGAACGGATTGTGCCGGGGCAGATTGTTGCTGACCGTCCTGACGGTCTTTGTCTTGATGTGAACTGTGGCCGGTATGGCCGCGCTGGCGGCATCGACGAAGTCGTTGGGCCCTGCTCCATCCTTGTATTTGCCTTCGAAGAATTTGGCATAATTGGCCGGAACCTTGCCGGAATCCTGGGAATAGTAGTACGTCTTACCCGAGGTGAATCGGTTATAGCCCCAGACCGAAGCCACCGCAGTGCTAGCGCTGATGAGGACGACGGCGAATACTTGTTTTGCGCTCATTGGATAATCTTTTTTTCGTTAAGGGTATCATTTGTCGCGATGACAAAATAACGGCAAGACCACTCTTCTACACCAGGGAACGAAGGAGTTTAACAAATAATTTACTAAGACCTTCGTAGGTCGGAACCGTTGTATTAAAGGTACGGAAAAAACGCCAGAATTACTGGTCCGTCCGGCAGCCCTGGACGCCGTCTGCCAAAATTTACAAACGCTGGAGGAAGGCCATGGTATCGACACCATCGGCATAGTCCTGCAGGCCGGGATGCTGGGCTTTTCCGAATGGTAGATGGCCCGGCCCTACCACGGATTGGATCTGGGTTGGGTCGCCTCCCGGCATCGGCCCGCCCGCAAGCACCGGCCCGCCCGCCGGATAATACCGATAGTGTAGTACGCTAATAGCAGCGAACGGAGACTCATTCTCTGTCAACAGGATAGACCCGTTGGTCATATAGTACTTTTTATTCAGGATCAGGAGAGTCAGCTGATAATCGTAATTATGTTTGTATTTGGCGAGATCGAAGAGATAGTTGTATTTCCGGAAGGCTTCGAGGAGGGGCAGGAAATCGTAACCTTCCGGTACCAGCAGCTGGGTGACATTGCGGCACCCCAGGCCGAAATAGCAATAAACGTCATCGGCAAGGCCTTCGAGTTCACCCCTGGTCTCCTCACCGGTGAGTACGGCCACCGAGGTACGGTTGCGCCGGATGATATGAGGATATTTTCCGAAATAATATTCGAAATACCGGGCAGAATTGTCGCTGCCGGTTGCGATATAGGCATCGCAGCCATTTAGCCTTTCGGCAAACCCAACGTAATCCCCGACCCTGGGGTCGACTGTTTTGAGGTGGTCCGCCAGGTGCCGGATGAGCACGTCATCCTGTTTGGAAGGTTTGATCAGCTGGCGGTGTCCGGACATGAATACCGAAAGGAAATCATGAAATCCGACAAGGGGGATATTGCCGGCCATGACCAGGCCCACCGTCAGCGGGTGGGTCCTTTCAGAGGGCAGGCCGTATCTTTCGCCCCATTCGCGGAGGCTTTCGCGTTGCAGATAGCCGGCGGCGATCTGTTCCACGGCCCTGCTAACAAACTCCTGGATGAACCATCCGTTGACCGCTTGCGCCTTCCGGCGGGCGGCTTCCCAGGCAGGGTCGTCCGACAACATGTAATCCCCTAGCCGGGTCAATAAATCGATACGCTCCTCCAGCTTCATAAAATCAAATCCTTTATATTTGCTAAGGGGGCATCGGCCCCGTGAGTCCTTGGCGGAAACGCAAAGGTAACTTTAATCACCTCCAAATTTTTGTAAAAAAATGGCTATTAAGATCACAGAAGAATGCATCAATTGCGGCGCCTGCGAACCGGAATGTCCGAATAATGCAATCTATGAGGGCGGCGTAGAATGGGCGATCACCGATGGAACGACGGTCAAGGGATCTTTCACCCTTCTGGACGGATCGGCGATCGATGCGTCCCAGCGCAATGCGCCTATCAGCGTGGATACGTATTATATCGTCCCGAATAAATGCACCGAATGTCAGGGATTTCATGAAGAACCGCAATGTGCGGCGGTTTGCCCCGTAGACTGCTGCGTGCCCGATGAGATGTACCGCGAGACGGTCGAAGAGCTGTTGGCGAAGAAAGAGCGGCTGCATATTTAGTGGGTCGCGGATGCAGAGGCTGCGCGAGGCGTTGGGCGGTGAGCTGAGCAATCTCTGCTGCGAAAAAGGTGGAAAACTCGTGGACTTGTAATTGGGAATTTTCATTAAAATCGGTACCTTCGGGTTAGTATTTTGTTTGTACATGTAGCTTCGTGCTACAGTGATAATAGGCGGGTGATATTTCCCGTCATAAAAGGGTGAAGGGGCCATTCCTTCACCTTTCTTATTTTGTGCGTACTGCGACCGGCAGAGTTTTCGTTATTTTGCGAAAACTTTTTCG
>DASYSV010000528.1:0-2999 GCA_036010185.1 Puia sp. | reverse complement strand
TTGTTTCCGCTGACAGATCTTTTCCATGAAGAGCCTGACGATGCCATGCGCCGTTTCGATCTCCAGGTAGCGGGCCTTTCCTTTGTCGAGCGTTGCGGCATACACTTCGAGGAACAACCGGGCCAGCTCCATGGTTTCTTTTTCGCTGATGCCAAGCGACTCGCAACCGGTGAAGATGCTCGTAACCATTCTCACCACCTCCCAGGCGGCCGGGGCGAGCACTCCTTCGTCGAAATCGTTGAGATCGAAATATACCAGCCTGTTGTCACCCTTATAGGTCCCGAAATTCTCCAGATGTAGGTCCCCGCTGATCCAGGTGGCCGGCGAAAGGGGGAGAGAATCATTCCGGCGGAGGTCTTCATAGAACAGGTGACAGGTGCCCCTGAAGAAACGAAAGGCGTTCCCGGCCATGAGCTCATATTTCATTGCCGTAAATTCCTGTAACCGGCTCTCGTTGAATTCCTTGATGCGCTCGGGGATGGAGGCCACGCGATTCTTTTTAGAAAGATACTTAATATTCCCTAATTCCTAAATGCCCCTTATCTTGCACCTCATGCAAAGATTCAATAGGGGCGTGGGGCGGGTGACCTGCTGCGGCCTGCTCGTGATGATCGGGGTCGCGTCGTGCAAACAGCCGGAGGCGCCGGAGTACTATGGGTTCCAGAACCTGCAGATCGGGGCGGCGACGGGATCGCAAACCACAGTATCCACTATTGTCAAGCTCTATAATCCCAATCCCTATAACCTCGAGCTCCGCCGGGCGGAGGTGGATGTCTCCATCAACGGGCGGCATGCCGGTCATTCACTGCTGGATTCGACGATCCGGATCCCGCGAAAGGATACGTTCTATGTGCCCATTTCGATGCAGGTGGATCTCCAGGCGATCATGAGCAATGCGCTGCAGACCCTGCTTAGCAGAGAGGCGACCGTCAGCCTGGATGGCCGTGTAAAGATCAGGAAAGGGATGCTGACCTTCAATCGCTCGTTTCATTATGACGGTAAGCAGGATCTGAACGCGCTGTTACAACAAGGATTTTGATTCAATTCCCGATATGAGCACCATCCGCCGGCAAAGCATCATCTCTTCGGTCATCGTGTATTCCGGTTTTGCCCTGGGGGCGGTGAATACCCTGCTCTACGGAAGAGGGCTTGCTCCGGACGAATATGGTCTGATCACGGGGATCTTTATTTCCGTCGGCAACATTATGTTCGCTGTAGCCAATCCCGGTGCGGTCGCCTATATTTCGAAATTCTATCCTTATTATCATGATCATCTTCCCGCCCGGGAAAATGATCTGATCAGCCGGGCGCTGTTTTTTTCCCTCGTGTGCTTTGCCCTGGTGACCCTTGGCGGTATCGTTTTTAAACCGCTGATCATTCGGAAATTCGGGCATAATTCCGCCGAACTGGTCCATTATTATTACTGGATCTTTCCTTTTGCGCTGGGCCTGACCCTCTTTTCGGTTCTCGAGGCATATGCCTGGCAGGTCAAGGCGTCTGTGGTTACCAGTTATCTTCGCGAATTCCAGTGGCGGGTGTTCAACCTGGTGCTGATCGTTCTTTTATTTTTGGGTGTACTGACCAATTTCAGCGTTTTTGTCAAGTCATATGCTTTCACGTATCTGCTCCTTGCCCTGATCCTTTTTTTCTATCTCTACTCGAAAGGGCATCTGCATCTCACCTTTTCGGTCAGCCGGGTGACGAAAAAGTTCAGACGGAAGATCAGGGCATTGATGCTGCTGACCTGGTCCGGCGCCGTCCTGTTCAACCTGTCCTTTTTCTTTGCGGCGATAGTCATCGCGGCCGTCGTCCCGGCGGGACTTACCGCAGTAGGTATTTTTGCGTTAGCGCAGAATATCGCAAGCTTTATCCAGGCGCCGCAACGTGCTATCGCCGCCGCGTCGCTGGGCCCATTGTCGCGGGCCTGGAAGGATAAGGATATAGGCAGGATACAGCGCATCTATAGCCGGAGCTCGATCAACCAGGTGATCTTTTCGGTAGGCATGTTCGTGCTGATTGCCCTGAATTTCAGGGATGGCATCCTTACTTTGGGTTTTAAGCAGGACTATCTGGCCGGTCTGCCCATTTTTCTGATCATCGGGCTGACGCGGATCGTCGATATGGGCACGGGCGTGAACACCCAGATCATTGTGACATCCGTTTACTGGCGTTTCGAATTCATCAGCGGGATGATCCTGATGACCCTTACGATCCCGCTTAACTATCTGCTGGCCCGGCAAATGGGGGTGGTGGGACCTGCGATCGCCGATCTGGTCACGTTCTCCGTTTATAACGCTATTCGCGGGATATTCCTTTACCGCAGATTCAACCTGCAGCCTTTCAACAGGAACACCATCTATACCCTGTTGCTCGGGGCCGGAACCTTCGCCTCCGGTTACTGGCTTTTTCATCGTCATCAGGGTTTTATCTGGCTGGTCCTCCGCTCGACGGCTGTTATCGTCCTTTATGTTGCGGGTGTCGTCTTGCTGCGGTTGTCGGATGATATCGGTCCGGTATGGAATACCGTGAAGAAAAGACTTGGTCTGGCCGGGACCCGCACGCCCTAGATTCCGGAGGCTGGACCCGCTAATTTTTCGTAACTTTGCCGGCATTTATGTCAAACAAGTACGCCAGCGAGATCAACAAACGCAGGACTTTCGCCATCATATCTCACCCCGACGCAGGTAAAACGACCCTGACCGAGAAATTTCTCCTTTTCGGTGGCGCTATCCAGACGGCGGGCGCCGTCAAAAGCAATAAGATCAAAAAACACGCGACCAGCGATTTCATGGAGATCGAGCGTCAACGCGGTATTTCGGTAGCGACGTCCGTAATGAGCTTTGAATACAAAGGCGTGCTGATCAACCTCCTGGATACCCCCGGGCACAAGGATTTCGCCGAGGACACTTATCGGACCCTGACGGCAGTGGACAGCGTCATCCTGGTGATCGACAGCGTCAACGGCGTAGAGGCGCAGACGCGAAGATTGATGGAAGTTT
>DASYSV010000523.1:0-5468 GCA_036010185.1 Puia sp. | reverse complement strand
TGTTTATAGTACACTTCGAGTGAGGCCTCGATGGTGTTGGATTTGAAATTTTGATAATAGCCGAGGGAGAACTGGTCACCCTGCTGTGGCCGGATATGGGGATCGCTGAGTTTCCAGATGTCCGTCGGCGAGATTGCGACGGTGTTGGAAAGCATGTGGATATACTGCTCGAGGGTATTGAAGCTGAATTTGAGCGATGCAGCATCCGAGAGGGTATAGCGGGCGGACAACCGGATCTCGGGAGCTGTATAGGTCCTGATGACCCCTTTTGTATAGCGGCTGGTGTCCGTGATGGTGCTAACGTCCCGCGGCTGCCCCGGGACATAATTGAATAAGTCGTGCGGGGCCATGTAGTTGAACATGCTATAGCGCAGTCCGGCGCTGATGGAGAGCCGTGAATTGACGGTATACTGGTCGCCGAGCCAGATCGCGCTTTCGAGACCCTGTTCCGGGGGTACTACGGTATTGACCACCTTCGACCCGTCGCCGACGGGCGAGTAGGAACCCGGGTGCAGCTGATAATAGACCGTGCTCAGGCCATAGCTGAATGAATGCCGGTTGCCGGGCGTATAGCTGAAATCGGCCCGGAAATGGGATTGATCGATCCGGAAGCCCAGGTTGAAGGCGCTGACGGAATCGCGGTCATCGGAGACGTTGTATTCATAATGATCCCAGCCGGCGGTGAACAGCGCGAAGGATCTATTGTTGAAAATATGCTTCCATTTGATGACAGCATTTTTATTCTTGTACCGGTAGGTCGTATCGTTGTCGAGGTTGAACTTGTCGGAGCTGAGGTATCCCATCAGATATAGCGTGTTGTTGGGATCGATGACATGTGTGATGCGCAGGTTGGCGTCATAGAAATTGGCCCTGCTGTTGCTATAGCCGCTGTTGGCCGGCAGGGAATTGAGCAGCCAGTTGGAATAGGTAGTGCGGACCGCGGCTACGAGCGAAGTCTTTTCTTTTTGTAAAGGGCCTTCGATCATGAATTTTCCTGTGAGCGGTCCGATGCCGGCGATCCCGGACCATTTTTTGCTGTTGCCGTCGAGCATCGAGACATCGAGAACAGATGAAAGGCGACCGCCGTATTTTTCCGGGATGGCGCTCTTGTATAGCTCGATCCCCTTGACCACATCGGGATTGAATGCGGAGAAGAAGCCGAACAGATGGGATGGATTATAGACGGTCGCGTCATCGAAGAGGATGAGGTTCTGGTCTGTGGACCCGCCGCGGACATTGATGCCGTTGCTGGCCTCGCCGACGGAGCTGACGCCCGGCAGCGTGAGGACGACCTTCATGACGTCTGTCTCCCCGAATACGACAGGCACCTGTTTGATGCTTTTTATATTTAGCCTGTTGACGCCCATGTGGACGCTTTGAGTATTGGAGGTTTTTTCCGCCGAGACGATGACTGCCTTGAGAGTGGTCACGGCGTCCTGCATATCGATGTCCAGTTTGCCGTCGGAGTAGACCATGACCTGCCGGCGGGTATCCTTCATGCCTGCGTCGGTGATCCGGAGGACGTGGCGGCCTTTTGGAAGGGTAACCGAATAATACCCGAACTGGTCGGTTGTAACAGTGAGGGACAGGGTATCCGCGTGGAGAGTGGCGCCGACGATGGCCTCGCCCGTGGCGCCATTGCGGACATAGCCGGCTATGATGGCCTTGCCTCCCGAGCGGTTCGCCTTATTGCCGATGTCGATGAGTTGGTTCTCGGCGAAGGCTTTTTTCACCCCGGCTGCTTTTTCCTGTTGTTCGGACAGCAGCACGGCGCTGGTGTCGGTGGGTTTTCGGGCGCCGCCCAGTTGAGCCGGGAGGGTGGTCAGGATCGTTACGCGCCGGGTGATGAACACGCGTCCGGCCGGATCGATAGCATAATGGAAATCCGTGTTCTGGAAGATCTGATCGAGTATCTGCGGAACGGTAGCGTTATTGACGTTGAGATCGATGCTGAGGCTGTCGACATCTGCGGGGTCATAGAAGAAATGATAGCCGGTGAGGGCTTCGAGACGGGCCATCAGCCTGGAAAAGGAATAGCCTTCGAAATTGCCGGTGACCCTTTTCGTCTGTTGGGCTTGCGCGTTGATGACAGCAAAGAGCAGGAGAGCGAGCAATAAAGAATGGGAGAGGCGGTGCCGCATATCAATGACTTAAGTGCGTGTAATAGGCCGTGGTCCTGGTGAGGGACGTTTCCAATTGTTTTTTGAAGTGGAGTTTGTTGGCGCTGATGAATTTTTTCAAGGCGTCTTTTTTGTCTTTGAGGGCGTCGAGGAGGGCGGTTTTGCCGTCTACCTGATAGAAGTTGTTGCCGATGCGCAGGTAGTAGGAGTTCCGCTGGTCATATCTTGCCTGATCCTCCCTGTTGGAGGGGAAGTTGAGTTTTTTTTCGCGGCGGGCCAGGAGGGTGATGGGGCCGGAAGAGAGGAGTACCTCGTAAAAGCCCGGATTGTCGATGGCGATGATATAGCGGAAATGACGGGTGCCGAAGGAAAAGTCGTCGACCTTTTCGCTGATAAGGCTGATGAGCGACTTGCCGGTGTAGTCCCGGATGATCACCTTATCGAGAACGAGGTCATATTCCAGGGGGATATCGCGATATAGGATACCGTCATAGGAAAGCGCTGCTTTTTGCAGACTATCGGTTTCGAAAAAGGGGAAGCCTTTTGCGGGGGTGCCGTTACGGATATATTCGTACCCGTTGTAGAGCCGGCTGTCGGGGCCGAGCTCATCGTGAAGATTTTGCCGAAGGAAAGCCGAGTCGGGCAATTGCTGGGCAAGGGCCGGTGGGGAGGATAGGGAAAAGAGCATAAGGAAGCAGCCAATAGTTTTGAATGAAAGCGTGACGCGCATGAATGACAAGCTTTGTGATGAAGTTAGGACAAATTCCTCTTATTCGGGCATGGGATACCGGGATATGGACCGGGAATTCCGGAATGTGGGTATTGAGGGGAGGGGGAGGTACCGCGGGGAAGAATGCGAACGGGAGGTGATGGCGCCGGAGGTACCGCGGGGAAGAATGAGAACGGGCAGTGATGGCGCTGGAGGTACCGCGGGGAAGAATGAGAACGGGAGGTGATGGCGCCGAGGCTTCAGCTTTTTACGAAGAAGGCGCGAAGTTCGCCGGCTTCTTCGGGCTTCATTTTTCCGCCAAGGATGAGACGGAGCTGGCGTCTGCGGAGGGCGCCGTCGAATAAGCGGATCTCTTCTTCCGTCTCGGCCACGAGCGCGGGGACTGTGCGGGGGCGGCGGTTGGGATCGAGGGCCACGAAGGTATAGTAGGCCTCGTTACTTTTATATTTGTATTGCTGCGTATGGTCTTCTCCCCAGACCTTCATATGGACTTCGATGGAGGTGTTGAAGGCGCGGCTGACCTTGGCCTCGATGTGCACGACATTGCCCAGTTTGATAGGGTTTTCGAAGGAGATATTGTCCACGGAGGCGGTGACTACGGGGGCGTTGCAGTGTTTGCCGGCAGACAGGGCGGCGGCGATATCCATCCAGTACATGAGGCGGCCGCCCATGAGGTTGCCGAATACGTTGGTGTCATTGGGCAGGACCAGCTCGGTCATGACGATAAGGGATTCTTTTGCCGTCTTTGTGTTATTTTGCATAGGGCAAATATAGACAGAAATGAAAGACTAGCGCTAGACCGTGATGCTCCCGCATTTTTTCAGAAAGGCGTCGTCGGCATCCGCGCCCAGACCGGGCTCATCGGATATCTCCAGGAAATAGCCGTTGTAGCGTACGCCACCGGTGACGGGATCGGCGGTATGTCCCAGCATGCAGGTATCCATATCATGAAAGATGATATTGTCGTGCGCGAGGGCAAAATGCATAAAGGCGGTGAGGGCGACGCGGCTTTCCAGCATTCCGCCCATCATGCAGGGGATATGGTGTTCGGCGCAAACCGCATCGATGGCAGTGGCCTCGAGGATCCCGCCCGATTTTGCAAATTTTATATTTACATAATCGCATGCGTCGGCGGCGATGAGCCTGAGGGCGTCGTGGTGGTCGAAGACGCTTTCGTCGGCCATGATCTTTACCGGGGAGCTTTGCCGGAGCCCGGGCAGCCGATGGTCGTTGAACCGGCGCATGGGTTGTTCGCAGAACTGGACATTTGAGTCACCCATCAGTCGCAGGGCGTCGTGAGCGGAATCGAAATCCCAACCCTGGTTGGCGTCGATGCGAAGGATGATCTCATCGCCCACGGCCGCTCGGATAAGGCGAACGCGTTCGACGTCTTCTTTGGGGTTCTTCCCCAGCTTGATCTTGATCATACGCACGCCGTCGGTCTTGAATTTAATAGCTTTTTCGGCCATTCTGCCGGGGGTATCGATCCCGATGGTCAGATCGGTCTCGACGGCTCTTTTTTTGCCTCCCAGGAATCGATATAGGGGCTGATCGGCGGCCTTTGCGGCCAGGTCGTGGAGCGCCATATCGAAAGCGCTTTTGATCGTCGCATTGAAGGCCGTGAAGTCGTGTAGCTCGCGCATCCGGGTTTGGATATCCAGGGCCTCTTTGCCTTTCCACAGCCGCGCGAAATCCTGAGCCATCTCGAAACAGGTGGCCTGTGTTTCCCCGACGATCATAGGGAATGCCGAGCATTCGCCGACACCGTAATAGCCGGCATCCGTGTGTAGCCGGATCAGGATGTTTTGCGCATAGTGCATAGTCCCCGTAGCGATTGTAAAAGGGTGCATGGGGATGGAGAACTTGTAGATATCTGTATGGAGGATGGTCATCGGCGATGGGTTGACGGGTTTGACGGACCTGCGCGCGCAAAGATAAGGGGAAGTAATGGTAGGGATTGCGTCGAGGTGGTTAAATTCCAAGAAGGCCGATTATTCGAAAATAGATAAATTTGCCGGCAAATTATTGTTTGACTATATGGATATCGCCCCACCGTCTGTCTCTTTCGATAACACTGCCAACGCGTTCGAATACAAATCCGATAAAGAACTCAGGAAAGCGGCCTTTCTTTTTTCCAGCATGGGTTATTCGGCCCTGGTGAAGATCGGGACCATGGTGACGCCGTGGCTGATCCGAAGCGGGATGCCGGTAAAAGGGTTGATAAGGAGGACGATCTTCACGCAGTTTGTGGGAGGGGAGACGCTGGAGGAGACGGCTGCCGTCGCGCGGAAATTGGGAGGATACCATGTGCAGGTGATCCTGGATTATGGGGTGGAAGGTGGCGAAGAAGGTGAAAAGGGTTTCGATCATGCCTGCGGGGAATTCATCCGGGTCATCGAGCATGCGGCCACCGAGCCCAATATTCCCTTCATGAGCGTGAAGGTGACGGGTTTTGCGCGGATGGGTCTGCTGGAGCAGATAGATGCCGCTATGGCGGTAAGGACGGGAGCCGGAGGGAACGAAGGCGACCGGGGTGAAGGCGAAGGGACGGTGATGAAGCGTTATGCCCGGGCGTTGGAAGGGTTGTCGGCGGAAACGCGTGAAGAGTGGCAGGCCGT
>DASYSV010000520.1:0-11252 GCA_036010185.1 Puia sp. | reverse complement strand
CGACCACCCCTCGCGCCGACCACCTCTCGCACCGGCCACCCTCTCGCGCCGGCCACCCTCTCGCACCGGCCACCCTCTCGCACCGGCCACCCCTCGCGGCCTCATGCTTTACCGGGGCCGCAGGCTCGAATCCCGTATCTTCAGCTCCGTCTCCAATACTTTTTTCTGAAACTCCACCACGGGCCGCTTGCTTTCGATCAGCTGGATCAGCAGCTCGGTCGCCAGCTGTCCCATTTCGAGCGCCGGCTGTACCACCGCCGTCAGTGAGGGATGAAAAATATCTGCGGATATGGAATTGGTAAAGCCCACGAGCGCGATCTGCTTCGGGACCTCGATGTTCATCTTACGGAGAAGGCTCAGCGTGGTCGTGCTCAGCCGGTCGCTTGCGGTAAAAATGGCGTCCGGCCCGTTCTCCATCTCCAACAGCTGGGACAAGGCTTGCGACGTCTCTTCCTGGATCATGCCACCATGTTGGACGAACTTGATCAATGCGGGATCGGGTTGCAACCCTGCATCCTGCAAGGCGGCCTTATAGCCCTCGAATCTTTCCTGCGTAATGGACAGGCTGCGGCTGCTGGTGATATGGGCGATCCGCCGGAATCCCTGTTGCAGCAGATGACGGGTCGCCTCGTAGGCGCCGAGGTGGTTGTTGGCGATGACCTTATGGGTCTCGATCTCGTCGGTGATCCGATCGAAAAAAACCATCGGCAGTCCTTTTTCGTTTAATTTGATGAGGTGATCGACACAGCGCGTCTCCGCGGAAAGCGAGATGATCAATCCGTCCACCGAACGTGAAGAAAGATGTTCGCTATTTGCGATCTCGCGCTCATAGGATTCCCGGCTTTGGGTAATGATGACATTGTAATCCTTTTGCCGCGCGATGGATTCGATGCCATTGATCGCCTGCGAAAAGAAATTGTTGTCGATATTGCAGACGATGACGCCGATGGATTTGCTGCGGCCTCGTTTCAGGCTTTGGGCGATGGGGTTAGGCTTGTAATTATTGGCGCGTGCATATTCCAGGACATTTTTTTTAGTCTCCTGGCTGATCTCATGGCTGCCGCGCAGTGCTTTGGAGACGGTGGAGACCGACAGATTCAGCGCCTTTGCAATATCTTTTATGGTGATCGCCTCGAACTTCATGATGGGATTTCGCCGCAAACGTTTTCGTAAAAAAAGATCGGATATTCCCCCGATGTTATTGAATTACAGTGTACAATTGCCAAATGTACCGGAGGGCCGGCGCTAAGCACCGTCAATCCGGCTGCCCGCAGGCCCACTTCAGGGTGATCCGGTCAAATATAACAACTGTCCGGTAATTTCTTTATGAGCAATCTGTTTAATCTGGAGGGTAAGTCAGCATTGGTCACCGGCTGCAACAGGGGTATCGGCCGCAGCATGGCGGTCGGCCTGGCAAAGGCAGGAGCCGATATCATCGGCGTATCCTCCTCCATGCCCTTGAAGGACAGCGACGTTGAAAAGGAGATATGCGCACTGGGACGGCGATTCTCGGCCTATGCTGCCGATCTCACGGATCGCGGCGCCATATATGAGCTGTTGCGGGGGGTAAAAGCCGAACACGATCGGATCGATATCCTGGTCAATAATGCGGGTATGATCCTCCGGGCCCCGGCGGCACAGCATTCCGACGAATATTGGGACAAGGTACTGTCAATCAATCTCGATGCGGCCTTTATCCTCGCTCGCGAGCTGGGCAGGGATATGCTGGTCCGCCGAAGTGGCAAGATCATATTCACCTGCAGCCTGCTGAGCTTTCAGGGTGGCATCAATGTCCCGGGTTATGCTGCCAGCAAGGGGGCGCTTTCCAGCCTGGTCAAGGCCCTGGCCAATGAGTGGGCCGGACAGGGTGTCAATGTCAACGGCATCGCGCCCGGCTATATCAGCACCGACAATACCGAGGCTTTGCGCAACGATCCCATACGCAGCAAGGCCATATTGGACAGGATACCTGCCGGTCGTTGGGGTGAACCCGAAGATTTTCAGGGACCGGCCGTTTTTCTGGCAAGCGCGGCATCGGATTACGTGCATGGCACGATCCTGACCGTCGATGGCGGCTGGATGGGAAGATAGATTGGCGGCTGGATGGGAAGATAAATTAAGGTTATGGAAATACGATTCGAACACAGCCCGAAGGAAGTGAAGGGCATGAGCACCGAAGAGCTGCGGAGCGCCTTCCTAACGGAACCACTGATGCAGCCCGATACGATCCGTCTCGTTTATACGCATTACGACCGGGTCATTATCGGGGGTGCGTGCCCTGTGCGGCAGAAGCTGACCCTCGAAGCGCATCCCGAGCTGCGCGCGGATTTCTTTTTACAAAGACGCGAGATCGGCATCATCAACGTAGGAGGTAACGGCACGGTGTATGCGGACGATAAGTCCTACCCCGTGGGCCGCCTGGAGTGTCTTTATGCCGGGAAAGGGGTAAAGAAGATCGTCTTCGGAAGCGACGACCCCGCGAACCCAGCCAGGTTCTATTGTCTGTCCTCTCCGGCCCATGCGGAGCACCCCGTGCAATTCCTGCCTAAGGAAAAAGCGATGCCGGTGAAGACCGGTTCCGCGGAGACGTCCAATGCACGTACCATTTACAAGTATATTCATGTCGACGGTATCCGGAGCTGCCAGCTGGTGATGGGTCTCACCATCCTCGAGACGGGAAGCGTCTGGAACACGATGCCTGCGCATACCCATACCCGTAGGATGGAAGCCTATTTTTATTTCGACGTCCCCGAAGGTCAGCGCGTTTTTCATTTTATGGGTGAGCCGCAGGAGACACGGCACCTGCTCGTGGCGGACGGCCAGGCGATCGTTTCCCCGCCATGGTCGATCCATTCGGGATGCGGCACCAGCAATTATGCCTTTATCTGGGGCATGGCGGGTGAGAACTATACCTATACCGACATGGATGCGGCGCCCATCCCGGATTTGCGATAATTGATTAAATTGGCCTCTCTAATTGAACGCCCATGTCTAAATCTCCTGTTGGCCGGTACCGCTGGTCAGTCTGCGCACTGCTCTTTTTCGCAACCACCATTAACTATATGGACCGGCAGGTCATCGGTCTGGTAGAGCCGACATTGAAACATGATTTTGGATGGAGTGACACCACGTTCGGGACCATTAATGGTATCTTTCAGTTCTTTTATGCGTCCGGTCTGCTGCTGTTTGGCGCGATCATCGACAGGGTAGGGACCAAGATCGGTTATGCCATCTCGATCATCGGCTGGAGCCTGTCGGCAATGGGTCATGGGCTGGCGAAGGCCACGACCGGGTTCACTGTGGCACGGTCCGCGCTTGGGCTTAGTGAAGCCGGCAATTTTCCTTCAGCGATCAAGGCGGTGGCGGAATGGTTCCCCAAGAGGGAGCGGGCGCTCGCGACGGGTATATTCAACTCGGGTGCGAACATCGGCCAGGTAGTGGCGCCATTGATGGTGCCGCCGATCCTTGCCATTTACGGCTGGCAGGCGGCTTTCATAGCGACCGGCGCGCTCGGTTTGATCTGGCTCGTTTTCTGGTGGCTGTTCTATGAGATCCCATCGCGGAAGAAGAACCTGAGTCCCGAAGAGTTCAAGTATATTCATAGCGACGATGAAGACACCGGATCGGCTACCGGAAGCCGGGTTTCCTGGGGAAAGCTCCTGTCCGTGCGTCAGACCTGGGCCTTCGTATTCGGCAAGTTCCTCACCGATCCTATCTGGTGGTTCTACCTCTTCTGGCTGAACGCTTATTTCCACGACGTTTTCCATACGAGTGACAAAAAGATCACCTGGCCGCTGGTGGTCATCTATTCCTGCACGACGATCGGCAGCATCGGCGGCGGCTATCTCTCGGGATACCTGATCCGCAAAGGCTGGCCCATTTACAAGGCTCGCAAGACCGTAATGTTCATTTTCGCGCTTTGTGTCGTGCCGGTCGTCTCGGCGGGTTACCTGGATAATATGTGGCTGATCACGGCTGTCATCGCTGTTGCTGCTTCTGCGCACCAGGCATGGAGCGCCAACATCTTTACCACTGCGTCCGACATGTTCCCCAAAAAGGCGGTTAGCTCGATTACCGGGATCGGCGGCATGGCAGGTTCGATCGGCGGCATCATCTTCCAGCCTGCCGTGGGGCTGCTACTGGATTATTTCAGCAAACACAATAATAAGACGCTGGGATATACGATCATCTTCCTGATCTGCGGGTCGGCATATCTGTTGGCGTGGGTCATCATGCATTTGTTTGCGCCCAAGCAGACGCGTGTGCAGTTGGATTAGGGCTTGACTCGGCCCTACGCCTCAGCCTACCCGGCCTTGACGCTCGACGAGCGGACGGTCAGTTCCGTATTGAGGACACGTGTTTCGAATTTCGAGACGGGATGTTTGCTTTCGATGAGCTGGATCAGCATCTCCATCGCCACCTGACCCATTTCGAATGCGGGCTGCCGGATAGAGGTCAGCGATGGGTGAAAGATATCCGTCACCAGTGAATTGGTGAAACCTACGATACCCATCTCATCGGGGACCCGTATCTTTTTTCTGGCCAGTACGGCCAGACACCCGGTGGAGAGTTTGTCGCTGGCCGCGACGATGGCATCGGGTCTTTTCGATAGCGACAGCAGGCCTTTGACGGCCTCTTCGGTTTCTTCTTCGACCAGTCCGCCGTATTTGCAGTATTTCACCATGGCTTCGTCGAAAGGGAGACGATGATCTGCAAGGGCGGCCTTATAGCCGGCCAGTCTTTCCTTCGTTATCGACAGATGAGGCGAAATGGTGAGATGCGCGATTCGTTTGAAGCCGCTGTGGATCAGGTGTTCGGTGGCCTGATAGGCGCCGTTGAAGTTGTTCGCGATCACCTTATGCGTGGGCATCTCCTCCGGTATCCGATCGAAATAAACTATTGGAAGACCCTTATCATGTAACATCGTGAAATGCGAGAGATCCGTCGTCTCGGTGGAAAGCGAGACCAGCAGCCCGTCCACCGAGCGTGAAGCTAGGTATTGCGTATTGGCGACCTCGCGTTCAAAGGACTCATGGCTTTGCGAGATGATGACGTAGTATCCTTTTTTATAGGCCACCGATTCGATACCATTGATCACCTGCGAAAAGAAATTGTTGGCGATCTCGCAAACAACGATACCGATCGATCGGCTTCGTTTCTCTTTCAGGCTTAAGGCGATGGGGTTGGGCCGGTAATTGAGCTTCTCCGCATATTCGAGAACGAGTTTCCTGGTTTCCGCGCTGATCTCATAGCTCCCTCTGAGGGCCCTGGATACTGTAGACGTCGAAAGGCCCAGGGCTTTGGCGATGTCTTTTATGGTGATGGCTTCGTATTTCATCCGTATTGATTAAAATTAGTATTATTTTCGGTGACACAATAAATTGTCTGCCATGCTGGCCTATCCCGTTCGTATTGCGCTGATCGCTGCCCTCGGCGGCTTCCTGTTCGGATTCGAGACAGTGGTCATATCGGGGGCGGAGCAGACGCTTGAACAGTTTTGGAAGCTGCATGGTCTGATGCAGGGATTCACGGTCTCCTCCAGTATTTTCGGCACGGTCCTCGGTGCGCTGGTAGCGGGTATACCCGCAAAAAGATATGGTCGTAAGAGAGTATTGCAGACGATTGCCGTTATGTTCGTGGTGGCTGCCCTGGGATGCGCCTTCGTGTCCGCCTGGGGGTTATTTATTCTCTTTCGGATCATCGGGGGCCTTGCGGTAGGTGCATCATCGGTGATCGCACCTATGTATATCTCCGAAATATCGCCGGCTACTATGCGCGGCCGGTTAGCCGGTTCTTTCCAGGTGAACATCGTGGCGGGCATCGTCGTCGCCTATCTCACCAACTATTTATTTCTGCAGCTGCAGCTAACGGATTCATGGCGATGGATGCTGGGGGTTATGGTGATCCCCGCGGTCATCTTTTGGATACTGCTGCTCGCCATTCCCGAGAGCCCCCGCTGGCTGATCCTCAATGGGGATGAACAGGCCGCATTGCCGATATTGAAAAGGCTGGGAGAGCAAAACCTGGCGGCGACGATCACCGCGATCCGCGAGTCGGTAAAGGAACACCAGGAATCGCTGTTCCAAAAGCGGTATTCGAAACCGATCGTTTATGCCATGTTGCTGGCCATGTTCAACCAGTTATCCGGGATCAACGGCATCTTGTATTATGCGCCGCGTTTTTTCACGATGGCGGGTTTCGACAAGACCCAGGCTTTCAGCCAGCCGATATACATCGGGGTAGCGAATCTTTTGTTCACGCTGCTGGCGATGACGGTCATCGACAAGTTCGGTCGTAAGACGTTACTGATAATCGGTTCGCTCGGCATGATCGTTTTTCTCGGTCTCACTGCCTGGGCCTTCAAGACACATACGGCGGGCAGCAATCTTTTATTTTACCTGATCGGGTTTATCGCCTTTTTCGCCTTTTCCCAGGGCGCCGTCATCTGGGTTTTCATTTCAGAGATCTTTCCCAATTCCGTCCGGTCGCAGGGCGGCTCACTGGGCAGTTCTACACACTGGGGTATGGCCTGGATCATCACCACCATCGTTCCGGGCATACTGGAGGGTAGCGCAAACGGGGCGTATTACTCGTTTGCCTTTTTTGCTTTTATGATGGTATTGCAATTTGTCTTTATCTGGCGAGTGATGCCCGAGACGAAAGGGCGTACGCTGGAGGAGATCCAGAAAGATCTGGGAATATCTTAAAAATTACCAACATATGCGAACTATGCTGTTTTCCGCGCTGATGCTGTCCATTTTTTCCTTGCCGGTCCGTGCGCAATCCAAAGACGAGCAATCCGTCGCCACCGCCGTCGAATCGTTGCGCAAGGCATTGATCGACCCCGACAAGGCAACGCTGGATGCGCTGGTCCTCGATGAGCTGACCTATGGTCATTCCAGCGGCGTCATCCAGGACAAGGCGGCATTCGAAGAGGCACTGCTCAACAAGTCATCCGATTTCGTCACCATCGATCTCAGTCAGCAGACCATCAGGGTCGTCGGCAATACGGCCTGGGTCAGGCATATCCTGAGTGCCACTACCAATGACGGAGGGAAACCGGGTTCCACCCACCTCTCAGTACTGCTGGTGTGGGTGAAGCAGAAAGGGCAATGGCGCTTACTCGCACGGCAGGCGGTGAAGGCGCAGGCGTGACGCCGTGCCTATAACAAACGCGCCAGTTCCTTCGCCGGGGGTAGACAATGAAGAATTCTTCCTCGTGCACGTCGACCCTGTACTGATTGCCGATAAAGCAAAAGCCCTTGCCCATGACAAGGACGAAATTTTTGATGTCCGCCAGGACTTTGGATTCGAATTGGCGTTCGTCTTCGGTGTCGGATTCGGAAATGAAATCCATTAGATATTCATCCCGGAAGACTTCGAGGGCGGAGGATTTTAGCTCGTCGGGTAATGTTTTGTTGAAGTTATTGGGTAACTTACCCTGATACTTATACAAATTTGCACCGATGTGGTGATCAACCAGAATCTCTCCAATTCTGCAGACTCTGTCTGCAGAATCATAACGTCTTGATACTCAGAATAAAATCTCCGCATATTCATTAGATTCCGATAAGAGAATCCCCTCAATCCCGGCAATTCCTTTTGCAGATCGGTAGCTATTTGTTCGACCACTTTCGTTCCCCATTTCTGTATAGCAATTTTTTCCGACAGCATCTTCCCGGTTTTGAAATAAAGCAGTAACTGCTCTTTATTGGCGAGCCGCATGGCGGCATAGCGACTCTGAACGATATTCGTCTTCAGGTCAGTTATATTTAGCCAAAGCCCCATCCATGACAGTACATGATGGTTCTCCCGGCATTCCGTTTTACATTTGACCATCGTTTGTACAGCCATATCGAAAATCACTGGTATTCATGCAAATAATCCTCGGCATTTTTTTCCATTTTATCGGAGGCGCCGCTTCGGGCAGCTTTTACATCCCCTATAAAAAAGTGAAGGGTTGGGCGTGGGAAAGCTATTGGATCATCGGCGGTCTGTTCTCGTGGCTCATCGTCCCGCCGCTGGCAGCATGGCTGACCATCCCGCATTTTTCGGACATCATCGCACAGGCGGGAGCCTCCACCTTCTGGTGGACATATTTCTGGGGAGTACTCTGGGGCGTCGGCGGGCTGATGTACGGCCTGGGTATGCGCTATCTCGGCATGTCGCTCGGCAACTCGGTATTATTGGGTTTCACCTCCGCATTCGGCGCGCTGGTCCCCTCCATCTATTATAATTTTGTACACACCCCCGGCAAAACGACCTTCCACGAATTGCTGACCACCCATTGGGGTCGCATCGTGCTTATAGGCGTGGGGCTTTGTCTGCTGGGTATCTTCATTTGCGGGAGGGCGGGGATGCTGAAGGAAAGAGAGCTGCCCGAAGAAAAAAAGAAAGAGAGCATACAGGAGTTCAACCTTGTCAAAGGCCTGATCGTTTGTATCATCTCCGGGATACTCAGCGCCTGTTTCAACTATGGCATCGAGGCGGGTTCGCCGATGGCCGAAGCCGCCAACACATTCTGGAAACAATCGCATCCGGGGGTCACGACGGAATTCCTGTACCAGAATAACGTCACCTATATCGTCCTGTTATGGGGAGGGCTCACGACAAATCTCGTGTGGTGTATGCTCCTCAATGCCCGGAACAGGACCTTCGGCGACTATACCAACGAACGCGCACCGCTGGCACGCAACTATCTGTTTTCGGCGCTGGCGGGCACTGTGTGGTTTCTGCAGTTTTTCTTTTATGGCATGGGGGAAAGCCGTCTCGGCAATGGCGCCAGCTCGTGGATCCTGCACATGGCGTTCATCATCCTCGTAGCGAATCTATGGGGTTTCGCACTGAAGGAATGGAAAGGAGTAAGCCCGAAAACAAAAACGACGATCCTGATGGGCATCCTGTTCATCCTGGTGGCAGTGGGACTCGTCGGCTACGGGAATTCATTGAAATAGAAAAGTATAAGCATATGTCTGTTATAACCACGAAATTCAAGCATGTCAGCTACCTATGGGATGAAAAGAAAGCAGCAGAGATGGCGGGGGATGAAGTTGCCTTGCTCATCTATCGCTCGAACCTGCTGGGGGCCGATCTGCGTTTGACCAATTACGGCGGCGGGAACACTTCCTGCAAAGCCATCGCGAACGACCCGTTGACCGGTCACGAGACGGAGATCATGTGGGTGAAGGGATCGGGCGGAGACCTGGGGACCTTGAAACGCAGCGGTCTGGCGGCTCTCTTTGTCGATAGGCTGCTCGCGCTGAAGAACGTCTATCGCGGAATCAAATATGAAGACGAGATGGTCGGTCTTTTCAATCATTGCATCTATGATCTCGATTCCAAAGCGCCATCCATCGATACCCCGTTGCACGGCTTCCTCCCTTTCGCACATATCGATCACCTTCATCCCGATGCGGCCATCGCCATCGCCGCTGCCAAAGACGGCAGGAAGATCACGCAGGAACTTTTCGGCGGCAAGATCGGCTGGGTGGAATGGCAGCGTCCCGGTTTCGATCTGGGCTTAAAGCTAAAAAAATGTCTCGATGACAACCCGGGCATCCGCGGGATCATGCTGGGCTCGCACGGTCTGTTCACGTGGGGCGATACGGCATACGAAAGTTATATCAATACGCTGGAAGTGATCGAACGTTGCGCGCAATACCTGGAAGACCATATCGGGAAAAAAGGCCCCGTCTTCGGCGGCGCAAAGATACAGGCCCTGCCCAGGGAGCAACGGCTCGATAAAGCGGCTGCATTGGCGCCCATCCTGCGCGGATTCTGCTCCTCGCATACGAAGATGATCGGTCATTTCACCGATGACGACCGCGTTCTGGAGTTCATCGATTCCAAAGACCTGGACCGTCTCGCACCGATGGGGACCAGCTGTCCCGACCACTTCCTCCGCACCAAGATCAGCCCGCTGGTGCTGGACCTCGCACCTGCACAGGATATCGGCGATGTCGCTCAGCTCAAACAAAAGCTGTCCCCTCAATTCGAGAGCTACAGGCAGCTGTACAAACAATATTATGAAACCTGCAAACATCCCAACAGCCCGGCCATGCGCGACCCGAATCCGGTCGTCATCCTCTATCCCGGCGTCGGTATGTTCACCTTTTCGAAGGACAAGCAGACCGCGCGGGTGGCGGCGGAATTCTATATCAATGCCATCAATGTCATGAAGGGCGCCGAAGCCATCTCTTCCTATACCGCCTTACCCCGGCAGGAAGCGTTCAATATCGAATACTGGCTGCTCGAAGAGGCCAAGCTCCAGCGGATGCCAAAACCCAGAGCCCTGTCGGGCCGTATCGCACTGGTGACCGGCAGCGCGGGCGGCATCGGTAAAGCCATCGCCAAAAAATTCGCGGATGAAGGCGCCTGCGTGATCATCAACGACAACGACGAATCCCGGCTGGATGCGGCGCGCAAGGAATTCCAGAAACAATATGGGAAAGACGTGTTCATCGGGGAAGTCCTCGATGTGACCAGCGCCGAGGCTATCCGGAAAGTCTACCGTGCGGGCGCACTCGCATTCGGCGGCGTGGATATCATCGTCAACTGCGCCGGCCTCTCCATTTCCAAGCCGATACAGGACCACACCGAAAAAGACTGGGACATCCTCTATGACGTGCTCGTCAAGGGTCAGTTCCTGGTTACACAGGCAGGTGTGGAAGTATTGCGGAAACAAAGTATCGGAGGAGACGTCCTTAATATCGTCAGCAAGAACGGTCTTGTATCAGGGCCCAACAATGCCGCCTATGGATCCGCCAAGGCTGCACAGCTGCATCTGAGCCGGCTTAATGCGGCCGAGCTGGGACCCGACAAGATACGCGTCAACGTCGTCAATCCGGACGCCGTCATCTCCGACAGCAAGATATGGGAAGGCGCCTGGGCGGAAGGACGCGCCAAGGCTTATGGGGTCTCGGTCCAGGAGCTCCCCGCCTATTATGCCAAAAGGACGCTGCTCAACGAGATCATCCTGCCCGAAGATATCGCAAATGCATGTTTCGTGTTCGTCGGCGGGTTGATGAATAAATCCACGGGGAATGTATTGAATGTCGACGGCGGAGTAGCGATGGCTTTTGTCAGATGATCTGGCAACGGGAGCCGGCCCCGGATGGCGGCGGAAAAGCGAATATTATGGCACGAATTGCTTTTACTATGAAGCTGCATCCTGGGCAAACGGAAGAATACCGCCGCCGGCACGATGCGATCTGGCCCGAACTGTCGGACCTCCTGCACCGAACCAGTATTCG
>DASYSV010000517.1:0-2371 GCA_036010185.1 Puia sp. | reverse complement strand
TGTTCTACGACCTTGCCGTCGACGCCGCGATAGCTGCTGTCGTGATCGTTGTACAGGGCGGGAGAGATCAGCGTGTGATACAAGGCGGTGTAGAAAACCTTTTCCTGGCTCGCGTCGGCCGGTTGAATGACGATCTTTTGCAACTGCCGTTCCCATTTTTCATTGCCCTGACGAACGATGTCCTCAAAGTCCCAGCCGGGTATTTCGGCCTCGATATTTGCAAGCGCATTCTCACCGCTGACATTGGAAAGGCCGATCTTGAGCATGACGGTGGAAGGTGATGGCACGGCGAACAGCGCCTTTACGCTATCGGCTTCCAGCGAATCGCCATCCATCCGCCTGTCGCCATGCAGCAGCTCGAAATCCTTTAGCGGGACGCTGGTCCGTATAGCAAAATAGATCCTCCTGTCCTGCGCCCACTGGCTCGAATTGCGATAACCGATTAGCGTGGAGTCATCCAGCTTTTTCAGGGATCCATAGATCTTCCCGTGCTGCCAGCTCTTGTCGAAATTCCCTTCGAACAGATCGATAATGATATGCCCGGGACGGTCTTTCGGAAACGAATAACGATGGAATGCCACCCGCTCGCTTGCAGTGAGCTCGACACCTACATGATGTTCCTTCAGGTAAACATAATAATACGCCGGCCGCGCGATCTCATGGGCATGGTCATAATGCGAGGAGTACCCCGATGCAGGGTCGTTCTGGGTACCCGGCTCCGTCCTCACCCGTCCCGTAAACGGCATAACCAGTACATCGCACAGATCCGGTATACCGGTACCGTTAAGATGATCCTGCGAAAAACCCTTCACGACGCTGTCGGAATAATGGTAACCGGAACACCAGTCCCATCCCTTGTTGATATTGGTGGGCCCCACCTGCACGGCGCCGAAGGGCACGCTGGCTCCCAGGAAAACATGACCGTGCGCCGCGGTACCGATATAGGGGTCGACGAAGGAAAGCGGAGCGCTTTCTTTTGGACGTTGCTGCGCGGATAGCGTGTAGACGGCGAAAGAAAAAAGAAGGCTTATCGATCTTTTCATGGATCAAAGATAAAAAAGAAGAAGTGGTAAAATGCGGGTAAATTCGAAGCTTCATAACCTTAACCTTTATGAGCAGGTATATACAGATGACGCTGGTGCTGTTCTATGTGCTGCTGACCATCTTTGCTTTTTTGACCGTGCTGGTCGTGTCGGGTCTGCATCTGTCCAATACCCGCGGATGGTGGATCGTCGCAGGCTGGGTAGCCTTGTGTTACGGATCGGCGTCTGTGCGGGCCGGAGTGCGGACATTTCTTTTTTCGAATTATCGGAAACCGGTCCTCCGCGAAGAACAAAAACTACATCCCGCGATGGAAGAGCTGCTTCGGCAGGCAGGGACCAACCGTAGGGTACGGGTATGGATCGAGGCCTCGGGGGGGTACAATGCCTACGCGACGGGTCTGCATACGATAGCCATTACGGACGGATTGCTGGCAGCTCTGTCTCCTTCCGAGCTACGGGGTGTGCTCGCTCATGAGCTCGGGCATCTGCTTAGCGGCGACACGATCGGGGCCGCAGCCTTTTCTACGGCAGGATTGCTTCCCCAGGGCGTGTTCCGGATCTTTCGGATCGGCGCTGGCATCGTTCGCGGAGCGTTTGCCGGTATGGGTACTCTCCTGGGCGGCATCATCGTAATTTTGGTGTTGGGTTATGGACTGTACCGCATCCACCTGTTGAATGCGGTAGTACCGGTGATCCTTTTCGTCCTGTTTTTCGGTATCTTGAACCGCATTTTTTATTTCTTCCGGCTTTGGCTGATGCGGCTGGCCGAATACAGGCAGGATGCCTTCGCCTTTCGGATGGGTCATGGAGAAGGGCTGGTGAGGGCATTGGCAAAGCTGGCCGCGACGGATGAACCGATCGTCAATCGTTATTATATCGTTATGCACAGCAGCCACCCGGTGATCCACAACCGGATCAGGCGGCTGGAGAAAATGAACCAAACATGCTAAAAAATCTGCTGCTTTTTAGCGTTGCCGCCTCGATGTCCTGCGGAGCGCTCGCCCAGTCCATAGCCGGTGATCAGACGGCCAGGTCCACCCGACCCGCCACTCCCGCCAACCCCGCCAACCCCCCCAATTGGGTCGACAAGGCCGGTGATCCCGTCGATTATGTCAATCCATTGATGGGAACCCAATCCACTTATGAACTATCTTCCGGCAATACCTATCCGTCGATAGGTCTCCCCTGGGGCATGAATTTCTGGACCCCGCAGACGGGTAAGAACGGAGACGGCTGGCAATACACCTATACCGTCAACAAGATCCGCGGTCTCAAACAGACGCATCAACCTTCTCCCTGGATGAACGACTATGGCGAATTCAGCATCA
>DASYSV010000500.1:0-3529 GCA_036010185.1 Puia sp. | reverse complement strand
GCAGCGGCGGCGGTGGCATATTACAGGCGGTAAAACAATTGTACATTAGTTACTCTCCCGCTTCCTGGATCAAGTTCACCGGCGGCACCTGGGCTACCCACATCGGCTATGAGGTAGTCGACGCCTATGCAAACCGCAATTATAGCATGTCGTATATGTTCACGAATGGCCCCTTCTCTCACACCGGCCTCCGCGCGGACTTCACCTCGGGAAAGAATGGCTTCATGATCGGCGTCTCCAACCCAACGGATTACAGGATCGTTCCTGCAGGCGGACAAAACAACAAGAACCTGATCGCGCAATATAGCTATACGGCCGGCGATAATTTCAAGGTCTATCTCAATTACGTCGGCGGAAGGGACATCGTCGACAATAAGGTCCATCAGTACGATCTCGTCCTCAATACCAAAATATCCGGCACATTAGGCATCGGCGCCAACGGCACGGTCAACGTCTCCAGCGCGAAGATCAAAGATTCCTATGACCCGAACAAGACCTGGTACGGCGCCGCGGTCTATCTCTTGCTCGATCCCAAACCCTGGTTCGGCCTCACCCTGCGCGAAGAGTACTTTAGCGATAAAGACGGTGTGAATATCTCCGGGGGCGCCAATATCTTCGCCTCCACGCTCACAGCCAGCTTCAAAGTCGACGGCTTCACCTTCATGCCGGAGTTCCGCCTCGACAACGCAAACAACGAGATCTTCAGCAAACATGACGGCACAACCACCAAAACGGACGCCTGTTTCCTCATCGCGGCAATTTATTCCTTTTGATCCAATATTGACCATTACCTGATCCACGTCAAAAAAAATACATAACCGAAAACAACGAAACAATGGGATTAAAACTGTTGCACAAGATCAAGGACCGTTCTTTCATTTTCGCAGCCATCGCCCTCGGACTCCTGCTCACTGCGGTGACCCCTTTACCTTCAATCGCGCAGGACCCCAACGGCACACAGACCGGTACGATCAAAGACCTTGGCGTTGATACACTGGCCGCCACCAAAGACACGGCTATGAACAAGGTCATTTCGACCGTTAACACGATCGGGAATGCCGACGGTCACAATAAGATCGCGATCAATATCATGTGGACCCTGATCACCGGCTTCCTCGTCATGTTCATGCAGGCAGGCTTCGCGATGGTCGAGACTGGCTTTACGCAAAAAAAGAACGTGGCTCATACAATGGCTATGAATTTCATGATCTATGCCATCGGCGTGCTGGGATTCTGGATCTGCGGCTTCGCCATCATGTTCGGCGGGGGCCTCAACGTCGCAAGCCTCGGCGGTGCGGCCGGCGTGACCAGCTCCGAGTTCACCGTTCACCTGTTCGGACACGACTTTGGCCTGTGGGGCAAGGCTGGTTATTTCCTCAATAGCAATGTATATGATGTAGGGATCTTCACCCTCTTCCTTTTTCAGCTCGTATTCATGGATACCACCGCCACCATCCCCACCGGCTCCATGGCGGAAAGATGGAAATGGAAATCCTTCGTGATATATGGATTCTTTATTTCTATGTTCGTCTATCCCATCTTCGGGAACTGGGTCTGGGGCGGCGGATGGTTGTCCCAATTGGGCGTCAACTTCGGGCTGGGGCACGGACACGTAGACTTTGCCGGCTCTTCCGTCGTACATGAAGTGGGCGGCGTAGCAGCGCTCGCCGGTGCCCTGGTCATCGGACCACGCATCGGTAAATACGGAAAGGACGGCCGCGTCAATGTTATACCTGGACACAATATTCCCATGGCGATCATCGGGACCTTCATCCTGGCCTTCGGATGGTTCGGTTTTAATCCTGGATCTACCCTCGCCGGCACCGATCTTCGCATCTCCGTAGTCGCGGTCAACACGATGCTGGCCAGCGCTAGCGGCGCATTCCTGGCGATGGTATATGTGTGGACGAAGTATGGCAAACCGGACCCCGGTATGTTGGCCAACGGCATGCTGGCAGGACTGGTGGCCATCACCGCACCCTGCGCATTCGTCAATGCAACTTCGGCGATCATTATCGGCGCCATCTCAGGCATACTGGTAGTGGTCGTTTACAACTTCCTGGACAGCAAACTAAAGATCGATGACCCGGTAGGCGCCTTCGCGGTCCACGGAGCCAATGGCCTGTGGGGCGTGCTATCCCTCGGTCTTTTTGCAGATGGTAAATACGGCGATGGCTGGAATGGCGTACCCGGTACCGTCAAAGGTCTCTTTTACGGCGATGCCAAACAATTCGTGGCCGAACTGATCGGAGGCCTCACCTGCTTTGTTTTCGTCTTCGTCGTGATGTATCTCTTTTTCAAGATCATAAAAGGCACCAGGATCGGATTACGGGTGCCAGAACAGGAAGAGATAGCCGGTCTCGACATACCCGAAATGGGCGTTCACGGCTACGTGGACTAGAGATCGATCGCAAAAAATCTGTTAACAATGGTGGCAAGGAAAATGCCGCCATTTTTTTACGAATCGCTATATCAAGTCTTTAATATCAACTTAATATCTCGAAAATTATCATTCAAATAACAAAAATAAATATGTAAATTTATTTCTCTAATTTTACAATTAAAATGTATGAAACAGCCAACTTTTCCGTAAATTTAACATGAGGTCATAAATAAATATCAGATTTTATTTTTTACTAATATAACCTTTCCAATGGCCAGTCTTGCTCCTTCTTCCATGCCGCTCCGCCACAGGTTCATGACGCCCCTTCGCGACTTCCTCAACGATAGCCGCTCGACCGGCGTCCTCCTCATCGGTTGCACACTGGTCTCGCTGGTCATTGCCAATTCGGTCGGCAGCGGTTGGTACACCGGCGGATGGAAAACACCCCTTGCCGGCCTTGCGACACTACATCTTCCCGCTACCTCCATCGAATGGATCAATAATTTTCTCATGGCCTTTTTCTTCCTGCTGGCGGGAATGGAGATCAAAAGGGAACTGCTGAACGGAGAACTCTCCTCTTTCAAAAAAGCCATTCTCCCATTCGGCGCCGCCTTCGGAGGCATGCTCTTCCCGGCATTGATCTATCTTGCTTTTAACTTTCATTCCCCCACCGGGCACGGATGGGGCATTCCGACAGCTACGGATATCGCCTTTTCCGTCGGTATCGCTTCCCTGCTCGGCAAACGCTTCCCCGTTGGACTAAAAATACTCCTGCTCGCACTCGCGATCATTGATGATCTCGGCGCCATCATCGTAATTGCCCTGTTCTACGGCGGACATATTCACGCCCTCTGGCTGGCAACCGCCGGCCTCGTCTATGGCATTCTCCTCGCCTGCAATTTCCTGAGAATAAGATTCGGCGCCCTTCAGATCGCCCTTGGAATTGCCCTCTGGTATTTGATGCTGCAATCGGGCGTGGAAGCTTCGATCACCGGCGTCCTCTTCGCTTTTGCCATTCCGGTAAAGGACCTCGCCATCATTGAAAAATTCATTCACAAACCCGTCAACTTCTTCATCCTGCCGCTCTTCGCCCTTGCCAATACGGCCATCCTGATACCGGGCGATATCACCGGTGCGCTGAGCACT
>DASYSV010000497.1:0-21398 GCA_036010185.1 Puia sp. | reverse complement strand
ACCCTAAACCCCGCCCCCAGGCAGACCCCTGAACCCGAACCCCCTAACTTCGAAGGCCGTGTCAAAAGACACGGCCTTATTTCTTTTTTTCCCCTATTTTTGCCGTCCCTTGCTTTAAGGATTATATACTTATGGACAATTTGCTTTATCTGGTTCCTGTTCTCGGAGCCGTCGGCCTCGTCTACACCTTTATCAAGTTCTCATGGGTTTCAAAACAGGACCCCGGCAACGCGCGCATGCAGGAGATCGGTCAGCATATCGCCCAGGGCGCTATGGCTTTCCTGAAGGCGGAATGGAAGATCCTCTCCTATTTTGTGATCCTGGCCGCGATCCTGCTGGCCTTCATGGGTTACACGAACCCTCATTCTCACTGGTCCATCGCCATCTCCTTCATCCTGGGGGCCGTATTGAGCGCAACCGCCGGCTATATCGGCATGCGCAGCGCAACCAAATCGAACGTCCGCACGGCACATGCGGCCCGGACCAGCCTCGCACAGGCCCTGAAGGTATCTTTCACGGGCGGCTCGGTAATGGGTCTCGGTGTCGCCGGTCTGGCTGTCATCGGTCTCGGCGGTCTGTTCATCCTCCTGAGAGCCATTTTCGCTTCGGGTGCCCCGGTCAACTCAGACGAAATGAGACTCACGATCGAAGTGCTGACAGGCTTTTCTCTCGGCGCGGAATCCATAGCACTCTTCGCCCGTGTAGGCGGCGGTATCTATACCAAGGCAGCCGATGTCGGCGCGGACCTCGTCGGTAAGGTCGAAGCCGGTATCCCGGAAGACGATCCCCGCAACCCTGCCACTATCGCCGATAACGTCGGTGATAACGTTGGAGACGTGGCCGGCATGGGCGCCGATCTGTTCGGCAGCTATGTTGCCACCGTACTGGCGACGATGGTGCTGGGACAGGAAACCATCTCCGATGACAATTTCGGAGGTTTGTCTCCCATCCTCCTTCCCATGCTCATCGCGGGCATCGGTATTATCTTCAGCATCGTCGGCACGCTTTTCGTAAAGATCAGCGATTCGTCGGCTGTTAACACTTCCACCGTTCAGAAAGCGCTGAATATGGGCAACTGGGGTTCTATCGTAATGACCGCCATCGCCTGTATCTTCCTCGTTTATTATATAATGCCCGACACGATGACCCTCCGCGGTACGGAGTTTACCAAATGGGGTGTGCTCGGAGCAATTGGCGTCGGTCTGCTTGTCGGCACGCTGATGAGCATCATTACCGAATACTATACCGCAATGGGTAAGGCGCCTGTCCTTAGCATCATCCGTCAGTCTGGTACCGGTCACGCTACGAACGTTATCGGCGGTCTGGCCGTGGGTATGCAATCCACCTTCCTGCCCATTCTCGTACTTGCTGGCGGAATCTGGGGCTCCTTTGCCTGTGCCGGTCTCTATGGTGTGGCGATCGCCGCGGCCGGTATGATGGCAACCACGGCAATGCAACTAGCGATCGACGCATTCGGTCCCATCGCCGACAACGCCGGCGGCATCGCCGAAATGAGCGAGCTGCCCAAGGACGTGCGGGAAAAAACGGACGTACTGGATGCAGTCGGAAACACCACCGCCGCAACGGGTAAAGGTTTCGCCATTGCTTCGGCTGCCCTGACCGCGCTGGCCCTTTTCGCCGCTTTTGTCGGCGTTGCCGGTATCCAGGGTATCGATATTTACAAAGCCAAGGTCCTCGCCAGCCTTTTCGTTGGCGGCATGATCCCGTTCATCTTTTCCTCGCTTGCAATCCAGGCAGTCGGTCAGGCCGCCATGGCAATGGTCGAGGAGGTACGCCGCCAGTTCCGGACGATACCCGGGATCATGGAGGGCACAGGCAAGCCTGAATACGACAAATGCGTCGCCATCTCCACCCAGGCCTCCATCAGGAAGATGGTGCTCCCGGGCGCTATCGCCATCCTTTTCCCGCTGATCATCGGTTTCATTCTCGGACCCGAAGCACTGGGTGGCTTCCTGGCGGGCGCTACCGTCTGTGGCGTGCTGATGGGCATCTTTCAGAACAATGCCGGCGGCGCGTGGGACAATGCCAAAAAATCGTTTGAGAAAGGCGTGGAGATCAATGGCGAGATCCATTATAAGAAATCCGATCCGCACAAAGCATCCGTCACCGGCGATACCGTTGGCGATCCCTTCAAGGATACCTCTGGACCCTCCATGAACATCCTGATCAAGCTGATGTCGATAGTCTCCCTGGTGATAGCGCCTACCCTGGCGTCTATCTTCCATACCCGCGACACCGGTCTTGCCGGCCAAAAACATCCCGTGGAGAAAAAGGTGGCCGCCGCACAGGTGAAGGCTCCGGCCCCCGGCACAGTCGCGGCCTATCGTTGAAAAAAAAATTTGGCTATTTTGTTTTTAAATATATCTTTACAACTCGAACAACGACACTAATCAGATCCAAATACCAAAGTCCCGGTGTTTCCACATCGGGGCTTTTTTTTGTCCCGGCTGCCCGCGCGAATCCCTCCGCCCTTACCATCTCCGTCCGCCGCCGAATTCACCATTTTCGCCGGCCGCCCAAATTTGCCCCCTTTAACAATCATTTACGAAAAATATCGTAAATTGAAGTCTAAATCTCTATGTCATATGCCGACGAAGACGATCAAACCCACCGAAAGTGAGCTCGAGATCCTCCAGGTCCTCTGGGAAAGGGATCAGGCGAGCGTAAGGGATGTGCATGAAGAGCTGCTTAAATGCAAAGACGTGGGCTACACTACCACGCTCAAGCTGATGCAGATCATGTTCGACAAGGGCCTGGTAAAAAGGGACGATTCTTTCAAAACGCATATCTATCAGGCCTCCGTCAGTAAGGAAAAAACGCAGAAACACCTGCTGGGTAAAATGATCAATACCTTGTTCGGAGGCTCTCCGGGCGAGCTGGTCCTGCAGGCACTCGGCAACCATAAAGCTTCCCCCGCGGAGCTCGAAGAGATCCAGCTGTTATTGAATAATCTGAAAGAGCAATAAAAGCAAGTGTAGACCCAATCCGCTTTACTGAAAGCGCTGGGCTGGTCGCTATTCAACAGCCTGTGGCAAATGAGTTTGCTATGGGCGATCTATCACCTGTTCGTCCTGATCTTCCGCGATGCCAGCGCCCGCATGCGGCACGGTCTCGCCGCAATGCTCCTGACCATCGGAGCGGCCTGGACTATCCTGACCTTCATTACGACCTATTGGCTGGGCACGGCGGACAGCCCATACTGGCTGGGACCCGCTACCGGCGCTTACCTGCTGCCGGCCTCGCTGCAACCCTACGGGAACCGGCTCCTGTCCGTCTCCCGCTGGTTCATCGATGAAGGATTATCCTGGTGCTCCTTCGGGTATCTCCTCGTATTGGGCGGGTTACTTATTCATTATACGGGTCATTATCTGCGTTCCCGCCGGATCACCAAAATGGGTCTCTCGAAAATAGGGCCCGGTTTCCGCATATTCGTCGCCGAAACGGCACGCAACATGGGTATCTTACCCGTCGTAAAAGTCCATTTGTCTTCGCTGGTGGATGTACCCGTGACCCTTGGTTTTCTGCGCCCCATGATCCTGCTTCCCGTAGCGATGATCACCCATCTTACGACGCAACAGATCGAAGCGATCCTTGTCCACGAACTGGCGCATATCCGAAGAAAAGACTATCTCATCAATATTTTGGTAACGGTGATGGAGCTGGTGTTTTTCTTCAACCCGTTTGCCCGCATGCTGATCGGTCAGCTGAAAAAGGAAAGAGAGCACTGCTGCGACGACCTCGTACTCCAATTCCAATACGACGCCCATGCCTATGTTTCCGCCCTCTTATCCCTGGCGCGACAGCACCGGCATGGCCGGTTGGCGGTAGCGGCCACCGGAGGCGATAACAAATTGCTTCTCCAAAGGGCCAAAAAGATCCTGCAGCACCACAGGTCGGACGACCGCCCCGGCGCGCGCCCGCTTTTCCTGCTATTCCTGACGATAGGAATGACCCTTCTTTTTTGGGGACCCCGGAGAATGACACCACCGCTTCCACCTGCTTCGGTCGCCATGATGCGGCCGGCCGGCACTGCGCATCCCTACATTGAGACCGACAAGCGACTAATCGTGAATATCGCATCTTCGAACGTTAAATCGCTCCCGCCAACGAATCTTTCTATCGCGCATCTCCCGCCAACGCATATAGCCACTCGCGCCATCGCCCATGCTTCGGCTCCCTCAGCTACCCACCATGGCGCGGCTTCGCCTGTCAGCCACCGCCGAGCGACGCATCCGCCGGCCGCCGGAGCCTTCAATGAAGACGAAGCTACCTGGTTCCGAACCTCCGGACCTTCGAATACTCCCGCACCCGCCTATGCCGATCTGGTCGTTATCGACAGCCGGGATTACTCTATCGGCTCTCCGTCCGGCAATGGCCAGACGGCCGTTGCCCCACCCACAGCCAGCGAAGGATTTCCCTTCGTTCCCCAATCCAGCTTCTCTTTTCATTATACCGATACGCTGCCCCCGGAAGATCGTCTGGCGATAATGGAAAAGGTCACCGAGAAAGCGATCCGGCTTCAGATAAGCCAGCTCCGGGAAGAACTAAAGACCCGCCTGAACGCACTCCAGGCGGCGCAGGCGGCGCTTGACAAGGCTTCCAGGAACCCGACGTTGTCGACTGATCTGCAATCCGCCTCCCGCAAACAGCTGAAACAGCTGCTCAAAGACCAGCTCCTTTTGCAGCAGCGATACATGCTCCGACTGGACGATCTCCAGCGTCAGCTGAAACAGGCCGCCCGCCGTCTCACGACCGTATATATCTGATGGCTTCCCGCCCTCGCAGCATCGCCCCTCACGCCAGCGCATTGCCAATGGCTTGCCTCATTCGCAATATCGCCCCTCACGCCAGCACATAACCAATGGCTTCCCTCCCCTCGCAAAAAAGGACATCCAGGATCGAAAGATCGGGTATGAATCCTATGCGCTCTTCGAATACCTGCCGATACTTCGGCACCTCCCCGGCAGCTCCCGGCACGGGAGCCTTACCAGCTCCCGGCACCTCCCCCGCCGCTCCCGGCACGATCCTGCCCCGCCAGTCTAACCCCTCCTCAGGGCTATAAGTCTTCCGATATTCCTGGCTCAATTGCACCGGCCGGCTCATCCCCAACGCCTTCATCGACCACTCGAAACAAAGCAGGTTCCAGTCCAGCAGGAAATTCGCCGGCCGCCGGTACAGCCCCTCCAGCTCATCCCGGTAATGATCGAACCAGGGCGACCGGCTATAACAGGAAACAATCGTCTTCCAATGCCGGTCCTGCCAACCCTTGCCATCCGCGATCCTCACCTCCTTCATCACGGTCTTCTGATCTCTCCCTCCGGACAACGGAATGCTCAGATCGATGACCCCTTCCGCCCCCGCAATCCGGCAACGGTTGCGAAAACTCAATTTTTGCCAGGTTTCGTATTGCTCAAAAATGATATTCGACGATTTATACGAAATTTTATAGTAGCTAAAAGGCGCAAAATATTGTATGTCAATTATTAAGTTCATTTTATTTTACAAATTTTCGGGCAATATCATCAATTCTCAAAAAACCACGAATTCATCCAAATCAGCTAGTCATTCATCCTATTTAAAATCTTAAATAAATCAATTCAATATTTTGAAAAACAGTTTCTTAAGCCAATTGCTAAAATGCTAAATAAATTGGTGCCTTCTCTGAACCTCCAAAATCCGCCTCTCTCCATAAAACCAAAGAAATTAGCGGTCCTCCGTCCCCTCTAATATACGATACAAACCGAACACTACCTGTATCGGAACTGAACACCCCCTCTACCACCCCACCCTCTAACCTCCTGAGGATCACCCACCATCTTTTCCGGCATCCCATTGGCTGCAACCTCACCGACGATCATGTCGTCCTATCTAAAATCTATCTTCATGCTTGGGAATTTTTTTCGCTTCACCCTACGTCATTTTCAGCGTAACAAATGGTTTACGGTCATCAATATCGCCGGTCTCGCACTCGGAATCGCTGCCTGCCTGGTCATCCTGCTTTATGTCGCAGACGAACTCAGCTATGACAGATATAATGAAAAGGCAGACCGGATCGTCCGCGTATTCTTCAGGGGAGTCATGGAGGGAGGTGAAATAAAAGAGGCCAACGTCATGCCCCCTGTGGCCCAGGCATTGAAAAGCGACTTTCCGGAGGTGCTGGCCGCCACGAGGATCAGGACCTATGGCATCCCCCGTCTCGTCGTCGGTTCCAAAATATTCCGCGAGGACAAATTCGCATTCGTGGACCCCAATTTTTTCCAGGTCTTCACCCTTCCCCTCATCCGCGGCGATGCCAAAACAGCACTCGACCGCCCGAATACCATCGTGATCACCCGCACAGTCGCCGAGCGGCTTTTCGGAAAAGAAGACCCGATCGGAAAGACCCTGATCTCAAAAGATGGCGGTCTGAAACCCATGATCGTTACCGGGGAGATCGAAGACGTACCCGCCAATTCGCATTTCCATTTCGGTCTTTTTGCCTCGATGACCGCCCTGCCCGAGGCGGGTATCTCCTCCTGGATGAGCTCCAATTTCTTTACGTACCTGGTCCTGCCGAAGGGATATGACTATCGAAAACTGGAAGCCAAACTACCCGCCGAGATCGATAAATACATCGGGCCCCAGCTGAAACAAGGTCTGGGTATCTCGCTCGAAGAATTCAGAAAAAAAGGCAATTCCATCGGTCTGTTCCTCCAGCCGCTGACGGATATCCATCTCCATTCGGACCTGACGGGCGAGTTGGAGCCCAACGGGAATATCGACTATGTCTATATTTTTAGCGCGGTAGCCATATTTATGCTGCTGATCGCATGTATCAATTTCATGAATCTTTCTACCGCCGCCGCGACCAGGAGAGCCAGGGAAGTAGGCGTCCGGAAAGTGCTGGGCTCGTTACGCGGCCAGCTGATCCGTCGCTTCCTGGGTGAATCGCTCCTCCTGACGGCCAGCGCCTTCCTGCTGGCGATCGGTCTCGTCTATCTGGCCCTGCCCGCCTTCAATGACATCGCAGGCCGGAATCTGTCCTTCCATTGGGATTCCAATCCGGGGCTGACGATACTGCTGATCGCCCTGGTCCTTTTCACCGGTCTGCTGTCAGGCAGCTATCCTGCCTTCTTCCTTTCCGCCTTTCGCCCGATCGCCGTACTCAAAGGCCGTCTTAGCTCTGGCGGAAAAAGCATGACCCTCCGTAGCGGTCTGGTCGTCTTCCAGTTCTTCATCTCGATCAGCCTGATCGTCGGGACGGCCATCGTTTATGACCAACTGTCCTATATCCATCATAAAAAACTGGGTTATGATAAGGATCAGGTGATCGTCCTCCAGGAACCCTACTGGCTGGGTAACAATTTCGAGGCTTACCGCCAACGTTTGCTGCAAGATCCACGGATCGCCAGCATCACCACCTCCGGTTACCTGCCGGCGGGACCCAGTTATAGCAACAATTTTATGGCCTATGGCGACGGTCAGTCCACCCAATTGGTGAAATCGGTCCGGTTCGATGTGGATTACGACTATATCCCCACTCTCGACATGGAGATGGCAACGGGGCGTAATTTTTCCCGCAGCTTTGGCGCCGATTCCTCCGCGATGATCCTGAACCAGGCGGCCGCTACAGCTTACGGCTGGGGTGAGAATGCGGTAGGCCATACCGTCACGCATAGCGAGGGCGACGGTGTCAGCCGTACCTACCATGTCATCGGCGTAGTCAAAGACTTTAATTTCCGATCGCTGCATCAGCTGATCACACCGCTGGTAATGACCCTCGGAGGCGATGAGTCCAATCTTATCGTAAAAGCGAGGACAAAAGACCTCCCTGGTCTGCTGGCAACCATGCAAAATGAATGGAAGAACGCGAAGGCGGAAATGCCCTTTTCCTACAGTTTTCTCGATGACCGGTTCAACAATACCTATAAGTCCGAACAAAACATCGGCCGCATCCTCGGCATCTTCGCCGGTCTGACCATTTTCGTCGCTTGTCTGGGGCTATTCGGTCTGGCGACCTTTACTGCGGCAGAAAGGACGCGCGAGATAGGGATCCGCAAGGTGCTCGGCGCCGGAACAAGTTCGATCGTAACACTGCTGTCTAAGGATTTCCTGCGGCTGGTGGCGCTGGCATTCCTGATCGCGGCCCCGGTAGCCTGGCTGGTCATGAACAAATGGCTGCAGGATTTCGCCTACCGCATCACGATCCCCTGGTGGATCTTCGCGATAACCGGGGTGCTTGTTACCCTCATTACCCTGCTGACCATCGGCTTCCGCGCGCTGAAGGCGGCTTCCGCCAACCCAGTCGACAGTTTACATACGGAATAAAAGACCCGCCCTGGCCGATCGGGGCGGGGAGCCGTAATAGCTTATTCCGCGAGATTCAATTGCTGGTGACGCAATTCATCCAGCTTCCGCTTCCCATACGTCAACCGCGTGATCACCACGAACAGCACCGGCACGACGAAAATAGCCAGACTGGTCGCGGCAAACATCCCGCCCAGTACGGTAAACCCGATCGTATTCCTTGCAACCGAGCTCGCTCCCGAAGCCAGAGCTAACGGCAATACCCCCAGCAGGAAAGCCACCGAGGTCATCAGGATCGGACGTAACCGGAGTTTGACGGCATCCAGGGTCGCAGAAACGACGGCCATCCCGCGGTCCACACGCTCCTTGGCGAATTCCACGATCAGGATCGCATTCTTCGCCGACAATCCGATCAGGGTGATGAGTCCGATCTGTGCATAGACGTTATTGGTCAATCTGGGGATCAGCCACAAAGTAAAGATGGCCCCGAATACCCCGATCGGCACGGCAAGCAACACCGAGAACGGCACCGACCAGCTCTCATACAATGCCGCCAGGAACAGGAACACGAATACGACAGACAACATGAAAATATAAACCGAGCTGTTCCCTGATTTTATCTCCTGCAGACTTAGACCCGACCAGTCATATCCATACCCTTCCGGCAGCACCTTCGCCGCCACCCGTTCCAACGCCTGTATCGCCTGACCACTGCTAAATCCCGGCTTGGCTCCTCCATCGATCTCTGCGCTGCGGTAAATATTGAAATGCGAGATCAGCGGCGCAGTTTCCGTCAGTTTATACGATACTATCGAACTCAGCGGGATCATCTGTCCATTCATGTTCTTGACATAATAATGGTCGATTGCGTGGATCTCGGTGCGATACCCGGTATCGGCCTGTGCAACGACGTAGTAATTCCGGCCATAAAGGGTCAGCTGATTGATATAGGTGCTGCCCATGTACATCTGGATCGTATTATAAACGTCGGCAAGGTTCAACCCGAGCTTCTTGGCCTTGTCCCTGTCGACATCCACTTCATAACCCGGCGTGTGCGCACCGAAAAAGGTAAAGGCCTGTCCGATCTCCGGCTGTTTGTTCGCCTCTGCGACGAACTGATTGACCACCCGCTCGAAGGTCTTGATATCGTCATTCGATTGCCGCTGCTCGATCTGGATACTAAAACCGCCGGCATTACCAAGTCCCGGGATGGCCGGAGGCTCGATGACGATGATCCGGGCGTCCTTGATGGCGGCAAACCGTTTGTTCAGCTCGGCAATGACACCCTTCTCCTGCTCTGCCTTGGATTTCCGCTGGTCCCAGGGTTTCAGCTGCATGAAAATACTTCCCGCATTCGATTTGAATCCGAAGGTCAGGATGTTCAGGCCTCCCAACGCGGCCGTATGGAGCACCCCGGGTGTACCCTGCGCGATATGCTGGACACTGTCCAGCACGGTCAGCGCCCGTGTCGTAGACCCTGCCTCGGGAATTTCAAAGGAGATATACACCCGCCCCTCATCCTCCAGGGGGATAAATCCCGTAGGCTTGATCTTGAAAAGGAAGATATCTCCCGCGATGATACAGGCCAGCAGGACCAGTACCAGCGGTGCGTATTTGATCCAGCCCTTCACCCCGATCGTATAGTGCATCGTAAATCGATGGAAACCCTGATTGAATTTATAAAATACCCAGCTGAGACCCCTGGCTTTCTTATCGACCTTGTGCGGCCGAAGCAGCAGCATACACAATGCCGGAGTCAAAGACAAGGCCACGAATGCAGAGATGAGCACCGAGATGGCGATGGTGATGGCAAATTGCTGATACAGGCGGCCTACGATGCCGGGTATAAAGCCTACCGGTACGAATACCGCGGCCAGGATCAGCGCAATGGCTATGACGGGTCCCGAAATATCCGCGATGGCCCTCGCCGTCGCCTCCTTCGGTGATAAATGTTCGACATCGATATAATGTTGCACGGCCTCTACCACGACGATGGCGTCATCCACCACGATACCGATAGCCAGCACGAAACCAAACATCGTCAGCGTATTGATGGTAAAACCCAACGGAACAAAAAAGATAAAGGTCCCGACGATAGAGACCGGGATAGCCAGTACGGGGATCAGGGTCGCGCGCCAGTTCTGAAGGAAGATAAAGACCACGAAGGTCACGAGGGCCAATGCGATGAACAGGGTCCGGACCACATCTTCGATAGAGACTTTCACTACCGACACCGATTCGAAAGGGACGTTATAGGCGACATCGGCAGGGAAATATTTTTTCGCATCCGCCATGGCTTTGTACACGCCGTCTGCCGTTTCCAGTGCATTGCTCCCCGGAGCCTGGTAGATCAGCAGGTAAGAGGCCCTTTTCCCGTCCACGAACGAGTTGGCGGCATAGCTCACTTTGCCCAGCTGGATACGCGCGATATCCTTCAGATAAACGATCGAGTTCTGCTGGGGATTGCTGCGGATGACGATGTTCCCGAATTGCTCTTCGGTATTCAGCCGGCTATTGGTAAACACGGAGAATTCGAAGGCCGCATTGGAGTTTTGCGGCGGAGCCGCCACCGATCCCGCGGCTATCTGCAGGTTCTGCTCGTTGATGGCGTTCTGTACGTCATTCGCAGTGAGACCCAGCTGCGCCAGCTTGTCCGTCTTTAACCAGACACGCATCGAGAAATTGTCGGCGCGGCTGATCACGTCACCTACGCCCTTTACACGCAACAGGATATCGCGAAGATAGATGTTCGCATAGTTGTCCATGAAGGGAACGCTATGCGTGCCCTTTGGCGAAAAGATAGCCACCAGCATCAGGATCGAAGGGTTGCGTTTCAGCGTCGTGACACCCAGCCGTTGTACCTGCGTCGGCAATGTAGGCAATGCGATCCCTACCCTGTTCTGGATGTCCAGCGCGACAATGTCCGGATTGGCGCCGATATTCAGCGTGGCCGTTATCGATGCGGTACCGCTGTTGGCGCTGTTGCTTTGCATATAGGCGATACCCGGGACACCGTTGACCTGCGTCTCGATGGATGTGGTGGTCGTCTGTTCGACCGTCTGCGCATCGGCACCGACAAAGTTGGCGGTGATCTGCACGGTCGGAGGCGTAATGTCCGGGTACTGACTGACAGGCATGTTCAGAATGGCCAGACCGCCCACAAGCAGGATCACCAGCGAGATGACGATTGCCGTGACCGGCCTCCTCAGAAATACATTCGAACTCTTCATGTATAATTATTTGTTCCTTTCCTTACTTGACTATTCCTTTCACCGGCGCCGCCTTAATAGCCGAGCTGTCCCGGAGCTTCTGTACGCCGTCCACCACGATCTTCTCCCCGGCCTTCAACCCGCTGCGCGCGACGACCATTCCGCCGATCCGGGGTCCAAGCGTCACTTTCTGCTGATAGGCGTGACCGCTATCAGCCACGAAAACGAAATATTCTCCCAGCTGTTCGACCACGCCCTTGAACGGGATCAGCAACGTGCTGTCGCCGGAACTGTGTTTCACCCGGATATTCGTGGTCAGACCCGCCTTCAACTCATCTTTCGGATTGGGGAATGTCAACCGCACCTTGATCGTACCCGTCGTCGGGTCTACGGAGCGGTCGATGAGGTACAGATCACCGGGATGAGGATAGATCGATCCATCCGGTAACACCGCCGTGAACGTCGAATCCTTATTCCTGCCTTTTTCTAAAAGGGTGGTAAACCTGGGTATCTCCGCCTGATCGATCGAGATATCCACCGCCATCGGATCGTCCGTGGAGACGGAATTCAACAACGTCTGGGGGTATACCGAGGTGCCCACCTTTACCAGCGAGATACCGATCGTGCCGTCGAAGGGCGCATATATCTCAGAATATTTCAGATTGGTCTCCACGCTTGCGACGTTGGCCTGCGCCGCCTGTACCGAGCGTTTGTTGGCCTCCAGATCGGCGACCTGGTGCTCGAGCACCTGTCGTGCGATGGCGTCCTGTTTAGCCAGTTCCTGGTACCGGTCGTAGTCCTGCTGAGAACGCGCCAGATTGGCTTTGGCGACATCCAGGTTCGCTTTCGCCTGTTCGACGGCGGCCTTATATTGTAGCTGATCGATCTCGTACAATTTCTGACCCTTCCTCACCCGCTGGCCATCCTTGAAGAATATCCCGACGATATTGCCGGAGACCTGGGGCTTGATGTCCACCTGGTTCAGGGGCGTAGCGGTAGCAGGATAATTATCGAAATAAGTGGCGTTGCCCGCCTCTACCGTATAGACATTCACCGCGGTTGGCGGCGGTGCCTGGGGACCCGTCGGTTTATTCCCGCAGGAGGCCAGACAAAGCGCTGTCGCCATCGACAAAAGACCCATTCCTTGTAAACGACTTCTCATATGAAAAGAAAATATTTGTGTATTCGATGTGCTCCGTTGCCGGGCATTCTCAATATTGTACCGTTCCCAACGCCTTCTCCACATCCAGCTTGCTGCTCAAGACCTGGAAGAGCGCGTTGCTATACACCAGTTCCGCCGTCCGCAGGTCCGTCTCGGCCGTGATCAGATCGAGATAGGCCTTGATCCCCGAGTTGTATTGCAATTTTATGGTGTTGTATACCTCCTGCGCCAGACCCAAATTTTCACGCTCTACAAAATAATTGTTGAGATATCCTTTATAGCTCGCCATTGCCTGCGCATACTCGGTCGAGATCGCTGTCTGCAGATTCACGACGTCCCAATTGATACGGGTGAGCTGCAATTCCGCGATACGGATGTTCTGTGTCCGTTTGGTGCCCTGGAAGATGGGTACGTTTACCTGTAACCCCGCATACGAACTTGGAAAGTTGTTGCCATAGAGATTATCCAGACTGTGATTGAAATAATTCATGTTGTAGCCTGCATTCGCCGTGACGGAAGGAAGATAGGCCCATTTGTTATACTTGACATCGGCCTGCTGCAACCGCCGCCCGGTCATCAGCTGCTGGTATTCGATGCGTTTCGAATAATCCACAGGCGCCAGCGTGTCCAGGTAGATAGAAGCCTCCATCTGCGCACTATCATATTGCAGATGCAGCGAGTCGGCTGGGGTATAACCCATCAGCTGTTTCAGCAAGGCGTACTTGGCCTTCAACGCCTCTTCGTCATTCTTGCGTTCGGCTTTGGAATTGTTCAGGGAGATCGTAGCCCGTTTGTAATCGGTCTTGTCTACAATACCGCCGCGGTATTGGTTATATGCATCCTTCAGGTTTCGCTCCAGCCGTACGATATCGTCATCCAGCACGTCGATCTGTTTGGCGGTGAGGAGCACATCGTAAAAAGCCTTGCTGACATTCACGGCCAAGCTGATCTTGTCGCTGACCGTTGTCTGCCGGATGCTCGTCATGACATCGCCTTTCGTCCTCTCGGCCAGCAATACGTCCCTGTTGAACAATGTCTGGTTAAGCCCTAATGCTACTGTGGAATTATTTGGGACCCCGCTTGCAACGATCCCTCCGTTGAACGCTACGGTCGGCAGCTGAAAATAATGCTGGAAACTACCTGTGAGACCGATCTGGGGATACCAGTCGGCCAGATGACTCCTGATCTGTCGCTCGGTGATCTGCTCGTCCAGCAAGGCCTGCTGGATCTGAGGATAATGTTTCAACGCATATTGCACGCAGCCCTGCACCGTCGCATCGGTCAGCGTGTCGGGCGCCTTCTGCGCTCCGGCGATTAAACAGATAAAGCTAAATCCACTGCTGATGAATAATCTCTGGAACACTTTCTTCATAATATGGATGCTGTTTACCTCCCATTCAGGGACGGCAAAAATCGTTAGAATGACCGGTATATCCGCCGCCGCTGAAATAAATATCCGTATCGGCCAATTCGTTCGCGACACCTCCCCATCCTTCCCGAATGGTACCCCGACAAGGTTTTAAAGGGCACAAAGTTAAACAAACGTTTGAATTAAACAAACGTTTAATCAATTTTTAAGAAGAGGACGCTAAACCTTACCTTTACGCCAATAAAACCAGGCATTTATGTCCACCCATACTATCCTCGGTGCAGGCGGCGCTATCGCAAACTCGCTTTCCGGGGAGCTAACGGCCCGCCATATACCCCTCCGGCTCGTATCCCGACACCCAAGCCCCATGACCGGCGCGGAGGCCGTATCGGCCGACCTGACGGATCGCGATCAAACCATCCGGGCAATCGAAGGCTCGTCGGTGGTATACCTCTGCGTTGGTTTGAAATACGACTATCGCATCTGGCGACAACAATGGCCACGCATTTTCGACAACACGATAGAGGCCTGTATGAAAACAAAGACACGGTTGATATTTTTCGACAATGTCTACATGTACGGGCTCACCCGGGGGCCGATGACCGAGGAGACTCCCTACGACCCATCCAGCCGCAAAGGCGATCTCCGGGCAAGACTGGCTACACAATTGATGAGCGAGGTGCGCAAGGGAAATATCACCGCCAGCATCGCGCGGGCGGCGGATTTCTACGGACCGGCTACAGCCAAAACCAGCGTCCCCGACTTTCTCGTTTTCCAGCGGCTTTTGAAAGGACAACGCGCGCAATGGCTGGTCAATGCGAAAGTGCCGCATTCCTTTACCTATGTCCCCGATGCAGCCCGCGCACTGGCCATACTCGCGACCGACGACAATTCCTGGAACCAGGTATGGCACCTGCCGACTACGGCCCCCGCCATCACCGGAGCGGAATTCATCCGCATCGCGGACACCCTCCTGCAAAAAGATCCCCGCTTCTCGATACTGTCCTCCTGGATGGTCCGGCTGGGCGGTTTGTTCGACCGGACGACGGCCGAGCTGCATGAAATGCTCTATCAATACGCATACGACTACCATTTCGATTCGTCGAAATTCGAACGCGCATATAATTTCAAGCCTACCTCGTATGAAAACGGCATAAAGGCGACCATCGACTGGCATCTGCGCGCAGGGGCGTAACCCAGGCTCCGGGAACGTTCCCGTAACTAATTTTCAAGCGATGACGCCAATCGTCTACCTTGGGAGCCATGAAAACGATCGTCTTCGCGCTGGCAGGCCTGGTCACCTGCGCGGCCGCACATGCCCAGCCTGCCGCAAAAGAAATGTCCTGGTATATCCATAACGCCCCCTTTAAAATGCCGGACATCGCTCAACCCGGTTTCCCTGACAAAACATTCCGTATCACCGACTACGGCGCTATCGGTGACGGACACACGTTATGCACCGACGCCATCCGGAAGACCATCGCCGCCTGTTCCGCGGCCGGCGGCGGGCATGTCATCATCCCGGGCGGAAACTGGCTCACCGGTCCGATCGAGCTGCTGAGCAATGTCGATCTGCATCTCGAAAAAGACGCGCTCGTCCAATTTACTTCCGACCACTCCGCTTATCCTGCATTGGGGCCCCGGCCGGACGCCGTCATGCCTCCCCTCTACGCGCATGATCAGGAGAATATCGCCCTCACCGGCGAAGGAGAAATGGACGGGGCAGGCCAGACCTGGCGCCCGGTAAAAAAGGAAAAACAAACTTCCGAACAATGGCGCCAGCTACTGTCTTCCGGCGGAGTCCTCAGCGCCGATGGCAAGATCTGGTGGCCCGACAAAGAGGATATGGAACACCCCAACCGCCGGCCAGTGATGGTCTCCTTCGTCAAATGCAAACGGATAATGATACAAGGCGTCCTGCTGCGGAATTCTCCGAAGTTCGTTTTCTACCCCGGCCACTGTACGGATCTGACGCTGGACCATGTAAGGATCTACAACGACTGGTGGGCGCAGAACGGGGATGGCATCGATATCAGCGCCTGCAAACGCGTTATGATCTATGGTTGCACGGTCAATGCCGGGGATGACGGTATCTGCATGAAATCCAGCGGAGCCAGTCCCGACGGACCCGCCCTGGAAGACGTCGTCATAGCCGGCTGCACCGTCCTGCGCGCGCACGGCGGTTTCGTCATCGGCAGCAACACCGACGGCGGCATGCACGATATCTTCGTCAGCGACTGCGCGTTCTCCGGCACCGATGTCGGCCTTCGCTTTAAAAGCAATATGGGAAGAGGCGGACTCGTCAACGATATTTATATCCAGGACATCGCGATGCAAAATATCGCCAAAGAAGCCGTGTTGTTCGACACGTATTATGAGGACGCACCGGCAGGCGTTACTCAGACGCACGAATCTCATACGGACAAGACACCCGAATTCCGCGACTTCCATATCAGCCGGATCACCTGTAAAGGCGCAAAGACCGCCATCTCCATCACCGGCCTGCCCCAAATGCCCGTAAGCGATATCCGGTTCGACAAAGTATCCATCACGGCCGAAAAAGGACTGATCGCAACACAGTGCCGCAACATCGATCTGGACCATGTCACACTGGACGTTTCCGAAAAACCCGCGATCCGGACCGATGCGACCGCCGATGTCAGGGTGCACTAACGATGCGCAGGATAACGCGGCCATGCTCCCCTAACGATGCATCCGGTAATACGCGCGTTGCAGATTGATCTTCGATGCGGGCGGCACTACGAGGGGTAATTTTTCGACCACCGTCTCGCTCGAATCGAGACCGAACGCCTTTTCTTCGGCGAGCGCCAGCTTCTTCATGCTGAAATAAGTATTTAGGATAAACCCTTCGCGTACCGAGAATTCGTTATCGTACGAGAGGAATTTTTCCAGAATGACGAACCGGAAATCCTCTGCAATATTATGCTTCTTCAACGAAGGGAACCGGCTGACAACGTCCAGCTCCTTATTCGATATCATTTCCATAACCACCTTTCTGAACATCATCCCTACCCGCTGCTGAACGCGGAAACCGAGACGGAACTCCACCCGGATGACCTTGTCGTTCATCAGCCCTTCCACGCCGTATTCCATCGTATACGGTTCGTCGGTCCGCTCGATGTCACCGTAAATTATACCGAGGGTAATGAGCAAACCCGCCGTAGAGATGCGTTTGGAATGGCTTAGATCCATGATAGGGCCCTTTTTTTGCAAACAGTGTACCTTATACACAATCAAGACGCCATCGCGCCAAAAGCCCTTACAAATCAAGCTATTGTCATCAGTAGACAAGTCAGTCTACCGCACTAAGAACATTTTCAAAATGAAAAAATTTTACCGTTTTGGTATGTCTTACCGATCCTCGCGCATCGCTCGCGCATTCGCCCCATATGCCCGCAGCATATCCTGGAATGACAGGCGTTTGACCATCGCCTCCACGATCTGCGCGATCCGCCTGGCCCTCGTGCCTTCCGTCCTGGCCTCCCTGACCCAATTGCCATACCAGTTCTGATGTGATTTTGGCAGCTCCCTGAAATACCGCTGCGCCTCCGGCTCGTCGGCCAGACACTCGATCAATTCCTTAGGCGGTGCGATCTCTTTTTTATCCACCTCTATCTGCACTTCCAGTTCATCCCCCTTCTGCTTGCGGATCGCCTTGCGGGTGGCCGCTTTCAAAGCCATGATAAAATCCCCTTCCCCCATCGGGATCAGCGCCATGCCGCTGATCGGGTATTCGTCCAGACGCCCCTTCACCCGGAATGACTTTTTATTCCCGGGTTTGAGTTGCTGCGCAAGCGCAGCCGGCACCCGGATATAGCTCCACCCGGTCTTTTCACCCATCTGCTGGAATTGCAGTATTTTGGTCTTGAACTTAACCACACCCGAATTTACCACAAAAAAAGGGGCCCTCAGGCCCCTTTCTATTGCTTATGCTCTTTTCTTTTTTTGCTTTAGCGCCGCCTCAATCCCCTTTCGGAGATTGTCGAACGTCGGCTTTCCCTCAAAGAGAACGCCGTTGATGAAAAAGGCGGGTACATCCCTTACGCCCTGGTTCAATCCTTCGAGCAGATCGCTCCGGACCTGCCACCCGTAGGTAGAGTTGACCAGGTGGTCCAGGAACTTCTTGTTCACAACTCCCACATCACGAGCATACTCCCGGAGACTGATCGCCCCCAGCCGGCGGCGATGCTCGAATAGCATGCTGTGCATCTCCCAGAACTTTCCTTCCTGCGCCGCCCCCAGACTTGCCTCCGCTGCCTTCATGGCATGCTGATGGATCTTCGTCAGGGGAAAATGCCGGAAATTGAACCGGACCTTCCCGGGAAATTCCTTTAACAGCCTGTCCACCACTTCATTCACCCTGGCACAGGCTTCGCTTTCGTAATCCCCGTATTCCATCAAGGTTACCGGGGCTTTAGGATCTCCCACGAAAACATTCTTCGTAGGAATGATCTCGATCGATTCTTTTGCTTTCATCTCTTTTAATAACAGTTGACTATCTTTTTGGTTCGGCCATTCTGTCACTTTTTTCCACCTGCGGATGCTCATTCCGGAAAACCACTACCCCGTCGAATACGTCCACCAATACAGGGGAGGTTCGGTCGATATCACCCCGTAAAATCTTCTTACTCAATTGATTTACAATCTCTTTCTGGATCAGGCGTTTCAACGGCCGGGCCCCGAACTGCGGGTCGAAACCGTTTTCCGCCAGGTAATCGATGGCATAGTCGCTGAACTGCAAGTTTACACCATTTTTCGCCACCAACCGTTGCAAATTCTCAAGTTGTATCCGGATGATCCCCCTGATCTCACCCTTGAGCAAGGGCTGAAACAGGATGATCTCGTCGATCCGGTTCAGGAATTCGGGGCGTATACTCTGTCTCAGCACGTCCATAACCTCCACTTTCGTCCGCTCCATCACGGTCTCCCGGTTCTTTTCCGTCACGGCCTCGAAATTGGCCTGGATGATCTGGCTGCCCATATTGCTCGTCATTATGATGATCGTATTCTTGAAATTCACCACCCGGCCCTTATTGTCCGTGAGCCGCCCGTCATCCAGCACCTGCAACAGAATGTTGAATACGTCCGGATGCGCCTTTTCAATCTCATCCAACAGAACCACACTGTAAGGTTTACGCCGGACGGCCTCCGTCAGTTGCCCGCCTTCATCATATCCTATATATCCCGGAGGTGCTCCTATCAGCCGGCTTACCGTATGTTTCTCCTGGTATTCGCTCATATCGATCCGCGTCATCATGGTTTCGTCGTCGAAAAGATATTCAGCCAGTGCCTTAGCCAGCTCGGTCTTACCGACTCCCGTTGTGCCCAGGAAAATGAACGACCCGATGGGCTTTCTCGGATCCTGAAGACCCGCCCGGCTCCGGCGTATCGCATCCGCTACGGCCTCGATTGCCTCATCCTGACCCACGACACGTTTATGCAATTCGTCTTCCAGGTTCAGCAGTTTCTCCTTCTCGCTCTGCAGCATCTTCGTCACGGGTATCCCCGTCGTTTTCGCCACAGCTTCCGCGATATCCTCTGCATCGACCTCTTCCTTCATCAGACGCGTACCCGAATTCATTTTAGCCAGCTGCCCGGAATATTCCTCGATGATCCTCTCCTGCTCTTTTACCTTGCCATACCTTATTTCCGCTACTTGCCCGTATTGTCCTTCCCGCTCGGCTTTCTCGGCCGACTGTTTTAAATTTTCGATCTCGGCCTTGGCATTCTGAACCCTCTCCACCAGTTCCTTCTCCTGTTTCCATTTGGCCTTCAGGGTGTCCCTGGATACGCTGAGATTGCCGATCTCGGCACTTAATTCCCGCAGCTTGTCCTCATCCCGCTCGCGCTTTATGGCTTCACGCTCTATCTCCAGCTGACGGATCTGCCGTTCCAGCTTATCCAGCTCTTCCGGCATGGAATTCATCTCTAGCCGCAGCTTTGCGGCACTTTCATCGATCAGATCGATGGCCTTATCCGGCAGAAAACGATCCGTGATATACCGGTGCGACAATTCCACCGCAGCGATGATAGCTTCGTCCTTTATCCGGACATGGTGGTGCGTTTCATAACGGTCTTTCAAACCACGCAGGATAGAGATCGCATCATCCACACTCGGCTCATCGATCATTACTCGCTGGAACCGCCGTTCCAGCGCCTTATCCTTCTCAAAGAATTTCTGATACTCATTCAATGTCGTAGCCCCGATTGCCCTCAACTCGCCTCTCGCCAACGCCGGCTTCAATATATTGGCGGCATCCATGGCCCCTTCGCCTCCGCCGGCCCCGACCAAGGTATGAATTTCATCAATGAACAAGATGATCTCACCGTCGCTGGTAGCTACCTCTTTTACGACACTTTTCAATCTCTCTTCGAACTCACCCTTATATTTGGCGCCCGCGATCAGCTGCCCCATATCGAGGGCATAAATGGTCTTGGACCGCAGGTTCTCGGGTACATCGCCGTTGACGATACGATGTGCGAGACCTTCGGCAATGGCCGTCTTACCCACCCCGGGTTCACCCACGAGTATCGGGTTATTCTTACTCCGGCGCGACAGGATATGGAGGGTCCGTCGGATCTCTTCATCCCGTCCGATCACGGGATCCAGTTTGCCCTGCCGGGCCAGCTCGTTCAGGTTCTTTGCATATTTATTCAGCGCATTGAAGGTCGCCTCCTGCGTCTGGCTGTTAACCGTCGACCCTTTCCGCAGATCCTTGATCGCGGCCACCAGTCCCTTCTCCGTCAGACCTGAATCCTTCAGCAGCTTGGCCGTATTATCGCTCCCCTGTACCATACCCAGCAGCAAATGCTCGACACTCACGAACTCGTCCCCAAACTGCTTCAGATCGGATCCCGCCCGCAGGACGGCATTGTTCAGCTCGCGGCTGATGGTCTGCGCCGGCTCTCCCCCACTCACCTTCGGCAGCTTTTGGATGCTTTCCTCAAGCTTGCTCTCCACAAAGGCCACGTTCACGTTGTTCTTTTTCAGCAGGAACCCGACCGGTGAATCTTCTTCCGCCAGCAACGCCTTCAGCAGATGATCCGTATCTATGGCGGGGTTCTGGCTCTCGAACGCAAGTTGCTGCGACCGGGCTACGGCCTCCTGTGCTTTTATGGTGAAATTGTTCAGGTTCATATCTTTATGATTTTCCTCCGAATTGGACGGAGTCCAATTCAAAGACATTTGAGTATTGAGGCAAAAAATTACTTTTTTATCATTTTTTGCCGAAATTGAATAAATAGTAAACTTGTGTCACAAAATCCAAACCACGGACCTCAATCCAGCTATTATGTCATATAATGCCCAACTAAACTGCCGACGATTCAG
>DASYSV010000469.1:0-2028 GCA_036010185.1 Puia sp. | reverse complement strand
CGTTTCGAACGGCTGACGCGCGGGAGAAAAATGCAATTGCCCGGTTTCGGACAACCGCAGATCGGTTTTGGCCGCGGTGGTATAGATAGTGGCGGTGGCCGGCTGGGCGCAGGCTGTCGCCGCAGCGAGGACGAGGGTCAGCAGGAAAGATGTTTTGTACACGTGGTTTAGCATTTGGCCGATAAAGATAGGATTTTATGCCCTTACAGGGCACAATGCTCGTGATAGTTGACGAGGGTGATCGGTTGGGCCTCAGTGGTATATCCCTCATAGGCCGATGCGATCTCCTGCAGCACACCCTCTACCGCCTCCGCGTCCGGCAGACGTACCAGTCGTTGTATGTAACGGGCGATACCGGGGAGCCCTTTCAAATAACGGGAGTACCGACCCCTCATTTCGAGTAGTCCCTGCAGCGGTGAGTTCCACGCCAGGGCACCTGCCAGGTGCTGCCGGCAAACGGCCAAACGCTCTTCGACCGTGGGCGCGGGATGCAACTGTCCCGTCCGCCGGTAATACCTGATCTCGCGAAAGATCCACGGATAGCCGATAGCCGCCCTGCCGATCATGATCCCGTCGACACCATACCGGTTGTGATATTCCAGCGCTTTTTGAGGACTGTCGATGTCGCCATTGCCGAAGATGGGGATATGCATACGGGGGTTGTTCTTCACGGCCCCGATGAGCTCCCAGTCCGCTTCACCTTTGTATAGCTGGCAACGCGTTCTTCCGTGAATGGTCAGCGCGTGAATACCCGCGTCCTGCAGCCGCTCCGCCACCTCGACGATATTCCGCGAATCGTTATCCCATCCCAGCCTCGTCTTCACCGTCACGGGCAGCGATGTCGCCCGTACACAGGCCTCCGTCAACCTGACCATCCGCCCCGGGTCGCGCAAGACGGCGGCTCCGGCGCCGCGACCTACTACGCCGCGCACCGGGCACCCGAAATTGATGTCCAGCAGATCGGGCCCGGTCGTTTCCACGATGGCGGCTGCCATGGTCAGACTGTCTTCATCCCCGCCATAGAGCTGAATGCCTACGGGTCGCTCGTTCCCGAAAATCTCCAGCTTCCGGCGGCTGCGGATAGCACCCCGGATCAGGCTCTCGCTGGAAATGAATTCGGAAAAGGTGAGATCGGCCCCATTCGAGCGGCAAACAGCCCGGAAAGGCGGATCGCTCACGTCCTCCATGGGCGCCAGCAAGAGCGGAAAGTCGGGCAGAATGTTATTTCCGATAGTGATCATCCGCTGCAAGTTAGACTAAAATTCGGGCCCGGACACCGGCAATAAATTGCACCCGGAAGACGTTTTTCGGGAGTATTTTCCATTCCTGTATAAAAAAATCACAGTATGCGCTTCAAACAATTTTCACTCGTCACCCTTTCCACATTGATAGTTCTTACTGCAGGCGTCACCAGCTGCAGCAAAAGCGGCGGCGGCAGTTCGGTCAACGGTGTTACCGCAACGGTTGGTTCCACCGGTTTTAGTCCTGCTATCTCTGTCGCGTTCTATACCGAATCCGGGGCTATGTGGGAAGTCGGCGGTTATACGATAAAGTCGGGAGACACCACCGCGCTGGTCGTTTCGATCCCCTCCCCCGTGACCGTCAATACCAAGATGAGTACTACCAATTCGGCCATCGGGGTAGAATATTATATCAGCGGCAGCAACAAGGATTATCTTGCCGGCCCAGGATGGGGTTCGGCCACCCTGACCGTGACCTCGCTGGATACGACGGGTCATAAGATCGCGGGCAATTTTACCGGTACGCTGTACAATGCGATGAACAGCAACGACAGCATAAAGGTGACCAATGGTCAGTTCAATACTTCTTATCTCCTGGAACCATAATCGCTTCTCATATCATCCTGTTAAAGGCCGTCCATAGGACGGCCTTTTTTGTACCTTCACAAAAAATTTGTTGAATGAAGGTCAAGAATCCGCCCTTTCCGATCGTGCTCTTTCTCTCGTCCCTGTTGCTGGCCGTAGCCTGCACCAAAAACAACAATAGTCTTCCCACTGACGGGACCCT
>DASYSV010000454.1:0-5662 GCA_036010185.1 Puia sp. | reverse complement strand
GCAGCGTAGCGTCCAATGAGAAGCTGAAACATGCCTGCCCGATCGTCTATGCGCCCTCCAACCTTACCGTAAACCGGTCGCCTTCCGGCCTCACGCTGAAATGGAATGCAAGCACCACCACGGGCGTTACCTATTCCATCTACAGAGGATGGACCAACGGGACCGAGACCTTCTTCAAGGCAGGTATCACCGACACCACGTTCCTGGACAGCAGCGTTTCGGCGGGAGTGGGTTACTGGTATTTCGTCAAAACCGTCATTTCCGATTGCGACAGCACCCCCTCCGGCGAAGCATTCAAATATGCCTGCCAGACGGTAGCGGCACCAACGAACCTGACCGAGACGGCACAGACCGGTAAGATCATCCTCACCTGGAACGCCAGTACGACACCACGCGTCACCTATTCGGTCTATCGCGGATGGCTGCCCGGCTCGGAGACCTGGTACGCCGGCGGTCTCACCGATACTACCTTCACGGATAACAATGTGACTTCCGGCACGGGGTATTGGTACTTTGTAGAGGCCGTTCTCAGCGATTGTGACAGCGCCGCCTCAGCCGAGAAATTGAAATATGCCCTGGCTACTTCCCCGGGAAGCGTATCCGGCAACGGTGCCCCTTTCAACGACATGGATTCTACCGGGGATCTCCGCCTTAGCATTTACCCGAATCCATCGCACGGAGAAATAACGATTGCACTGTTCCTGCCGCAAAGCGCCGGTGTGAACCTGAGCATCTGGAACGCTCAGGGACAGGAGATCGGCCAACTAACGGACGGAGTGCTGTCCCAGGGCGCCCATACCTTCACCTTCCACGGTGGAGCGCTCCCCAAAGGAGTCTATTTCTTCAAGATGCGCGTAGGCAACCAGGTTACCACCCATAAGATATTGATCCAGTAAAGACCCTATGAAAGAAAGCAAGCGAGTCAGCGCATTCTGCGCTGACTCTTTTTTTAAAGAGGAAGACAAGATGGACCTAGCGGCCCGAAGCTCTTATAGGACAACACGAATTCCCGGTGCCCGAGCGCTTCGGAACAGGTAGGGCTCCCCCCGGCAGTGTCGACTATCCTATCGATGATCTCAAGAGAAATTTCTTCCAGACCGGCCTCTCCCGCCAACAGCTTGCCGGCGTTGACGTCCATATCTTCCGGAAGTCGTCTGAACGTCTCCGGGTTGGCACATATCTTTATTACCGGCGCAATCGCCGATCCCACTACGGAACCACGCCCTGTAGTGAACAGGATGATATGACAGCCGCAAGCCATCAATTCGGCTATTTCGGCGCTGTCGTTGATATTGGGAAAGCCGAACCGGGGTTCGCCATCGGGTACCAGGTCCAGGAGATAAAGACCTCCCTGGGGAGGGATATCGCCGGGTTTTACCATGCCCGCGATCGGGGAATGCCCGCTCTTGGAGTAGGCGCCCACGGACTTCTCTTCGATAGTGCTCAGACCGCCATCGGCATTGCCCGGTGCGAAACTTCCATGACCCATTATCGTATAATATCTTGCGGCCTTCCTGACGGCATCATACAATTCGATCCCAAGTTCTTTGGTGACGGCTCGTGCAGCCATGTCATTTTCCAATCCGATCATCTCACCCGTCTCTTCGAAAAGCACGGTGGCGCCGGTTGACACTAATTTGTCGGAAGCAAGCCCCACAGCGGGATTTGCCGTAATGCCGCTGGTGGCATCGGATCCACCGCAGATCGTACCGATAATGAGTTCGCTGATCCGCATAGGCAACCGTGGTTGACGCGATAAGGTCTCCAAAGCGGTCGATACCCATTCGCTGCCCTTTTTTACAGAACTCCGTGTACCGCCGGCCTGCTGGATCGTGATCGTATGCACCAGTCTTCCGCTGGAGTGTATGGTTTTGAAAAGATGCTGTTTGTTGAAACTTTCGCAACCCAGCGAAAGTAACAGCACGGCACCGACGTTCGAATGGCAGCAAAGCGCGTTCATCACCTTATCGGCATGCTGGTTAGGATAACAGCCGCTAAAGCCGATGACATGCACCGGTTGCCCCTTAAAACCGGATGCGATCTCGTCTGCCACGAAATGCGCGCATTCCACCAGGTAAGCGATTAGAACGATATTACGGATGCCCATTCTGCCGTCGCTGCGCAGGTAACCCGAAATTTGCTCGTTTTCCATAGCCTTTATTCTTCGTTTAGATAAGTCGGGATATAGTTACTTTTCATATTGTGGGTATGAACGTGGCCGCCTCTCGCGATATCGGTTGTCGCCGTACCGATGACAATGCCATATTTGACGATAGGGTCTCCTGCCCGTATATCCCGCCAGGCCAGTTTATGCCCGATGCCCAACAACGCCGGCATCTTCGTCAGATGCCCGTCGATCAGGACCTCTTCTCCGGCCGCAAGGCTCCTGATGCAGACGACGACATTATCGTCGCTATGAAGTCTGATTGTACCCATCGATCAGAATTTACCGTACCGGAGATACGCGTCGACAGGATCCGTTCCTGCGAGTATCGCCGTCCTTACCTTGTTTTCCGTCGCCAGCACCTCTTCCACCTTCGTGGTCACTTCCTCAACGATCTCACGCGGGATCACCACGACACCGTCCCTGTCGGCCATGACAAAATCATCCGTACGGATGGTCACTTCCCCAATCCGGATCGGCTCGCCGAAACCTGTGGCAGCCCATTTTCCAACAATGTCCACAGGCGTATAATAACGGCAAAAGACCGGGAAACCCAGTTTCTCTATGAAGGCGGAGTCGCGGCAACCGCCATCGACTATATATCCTTTTACGGATTTATACGCAAGCGTCTCCGACGATAATTCGCCCATATGCGATACAGTGCTGTCATTGGGCTGGCAAACCAAAATGTACCCCGCCGGCGCATTGGACAACAACTGACACCAGCGCAACAACGTCTCATGATCGCTAAGCGTATCGTCACGCCGCCCCTCGATCGTATAAACGGGACCCGCCAGCTTCTGAATACTATTCAGCGGGTGAATGGAGGACGGCAGCGATTGATGGTGATAACCCATTCCGCGGAGCACATCGAATACCGCCCCGCTATAAGCTCCCTCCAACCGTTTGACAATAGAACTGTGATCCATATATTGTGGTTTATGACCTAAAAGTAGAAAAAAAATGGTATAGTATAGTACAATACAGATAAATTTTTTACTTTTACTCCTATGCAACGCATATTTCCTTCCCCGGCCATCCTTAGGTCATCGATCACCGTTTGTTCGATCGTATTGGCAACACTCCGACTGTCAGCACAGAACTCCCTCAACGTATTCGTATCCTCCTGGCAGCCCTCCAATACGGTTCAAACTTATCTGATACAGGAAGTACACCGGCAATACGACCGGCGAAGAGCCGATCTTCAACGGGCATTGTCAAGCCCTGCAGCCATGACGGCTTATCGGGATGAGTGCAGACACCGCTATCTGCAGCTCCTGGGCGCATTTCCCGAAAAGACACCGCTACACGCGCAGGTAACGGGTTCGATCGAACAACCGGGATACAGGATAGAAAAGATCATCTATGAGAGCCTGCCCGGCCATCACGTGACCTCGGATCTGTACCTCCCGTCCGGAAAAGGCCCATTCCCCGGGATCCTGCTGTTCTGCGGCCATGAACCCGAGTCGAAAGCCTACGCCGCCTATCAGCGAACGGCTATCCTTTTTGCAAAGAACGGTTTCGTCGTATTGGCGATCGATCCGATCTCGCAGGGCGAGCGATATCAAATGACCGATCAGCAGGGCCGACGCGTGATGATGGGTGGCGGCGAACATATACTTTTCAATGCGGATGGCCTGCTCGCGGGTACAGGCGCCGTCGCGGACGAGCTGTGGGACAATGTGCGCAGCCTCGATTACCTGGTCAGCCGCAAAGAAGTGGACAGTTCCCGTATCGGTTGTCTGGGAAATTCGGGCGGCGGTACGCAAACAACCTATTTCGCCGGTTTCGACCCCCGGATAAAAGTCTCCGCCCCTTGCAGCTATTTTGCCAGCAGGGAACGCAACCTGTACTACATGGGCGCCAGCGACGGATGTCAGCATATCCCGGGCGAAGGTGAAAACAAATTGGAGATCGCGGATTTCATGATCATGGCAGCACCCAAACCGACCCTGATCCTGGCCGGCAAGTTCGATTTCGTGGATGACGTAGGCGTCCGGATCGCTTTCTCGGAACTACAGCACGTATATTCCCGGCTGGGATATCCCGATAGATGCAGGCTTTTCGTTTATGATGACGGTCACGGCATCTCGAAACCCAAACGTGAAATAGCCGTTAGCTGGTTCAAAAAATGGCTCTGCCACGACAGCACCCCGGTTAAAGAAGGTGATCTGCCCATATTACCCGAAAAAGACTTATTCTGCACTTCGACAGGTCAGGTAAATACGGCTTTCCCAAACGAACGGACATTGAAGGACATCGACCTGTCCAACGCAAACCGGTTCAAGACCACCCGCGACGCTTTTGCCGGACGAAGCGATAAACAGGACATCATCCGGCGCGTGCTGCACCTGGGCAAGATGGATAACACATCCATCTCGGTAGAATGGACCGGCGAGGCTTCATCCGGTACCGTTAACTTCAAAAAGGCCATCGTTAGAAAAAAAGGAGAGATACCGCTGCCTTGCCTGGTAGCATATCCACAGGGCCCCGTGAAATCAATATGTGTCTGGACGGTCTCAGAAGGAAAATCCAGACTGGCAAAGGACAGCATAGCGCTCATCGAGTCGCAGCTAGGCAGCGGAAACATGGTAATATTATCCGACCTGCGGGCAACGGGAGAGACGGCGGATAACCCCGGACTCAGCTCTTCAAACTACTATTTCAACAAGGAATACCGGAATATAATGACAGCGCTGCACGTTGGCAAACCCATGGTCGGCCAACAGGTCACGGACATGATCACTCTGCTGGATTTTATTACCGAACCGGAGGGACTCGGACTTGATGGTCGCCCCATCGATATCCACGCCGAAGGAGGAGACGCAGTCGTGGCGCTGCATTGTCTTGCGCTGGACCGGCGGATATCCGTCGCTCATCTGTTTCACACCATCCGGTCTTATTACGATCTTTTGAACGATCTGACACAGAAGGACCAATACCAATACCTTTTGCCCGGGGTCCTGAAATATTACGATCTTCCCGATCTGGCAAAAATGGCGGGCCCGGGAAAAGTGTTTTATGAGTAGCCGCTATCGCCCATTGGACCGCAGGACGGTCATCTCTTTCTTATCATCGTCATCGTAGGTTTTCTTGACGATGTAATGCCACTGTTTGTCCGGCACATCCACGAAGAAGATCTCGCCCGTATTGTGCTCCTTGACGGCGTCCTGGAACTCCTTCGGCATCATCTCCTCGCCGAAGAACCAACCGGTATCACCATGCGTGGTATTACCATCCATCGTATACTGATCGGACAGCTGACCCCAGGGAGTGCCCGAGTTCGCCTTCGCAACAATTATTTTTTTAAGACTGTCGATCTGTGAGTTGGATAATGAGCTTCCGTCCAGAAAGATATAGCTGGCACGATAGACGACCTTCTCGGTCGAGGTCAGCACCTTGTAGGTTACATAGCCCACCGAAAAAATATCGCCCTGGTTCTGTCTCAACAGCCGCTTGTCGTTGACAGTGGAATCTTTTTTGGAGGACAGGCTGAGC
>DASYSV010000443.1:0-3630 GCA_036010185.1 Puia sp. | reverse complement strand
TCCTTTGTTCGTGGAAAATAATTTTTCGAATTTTTATTCCAATCTTTTTCAAAACCAATGGTTCGGAGCAGGAAAGTCAGTCGCCATGCTCGAGTATGCCTGGAATGTGAGTCCTTCCAACGCTGTGAAGTGCGATCCCTGTGTTGCAGCGGCGCCTTCCACACAAGACCTCGTGCAGGCGGGTGTATGGTGGGTGGGATCGCGCAGGAATGGATATGATCCCGAAAACGATAATGCGGATGATGTTGGCAAAGTCTATTTCACACGGCTGCATGTGCGGTATAACCGAAAGGCGTTCCCCCAGGACCTGTTCTTCCAGGAGACGGCGAATAACACCAGTTTCCAGGCACGGTACATCATTACGCATCCCGCTACGGGCGACCTCAGCTGCGACGCGGGTAGAAAATACCTGAAAGAATTGAAGGAAAGGAGAAAGGACGAGTTGAAGATGCTGACCTATCTTACGGGGAAAGGTTTCGACGATTGGGATGTCGTCGCCAGCCGGGAAGAAGAGAAGAGTCTTCCGGAAGCGGATTCCTATGCGGCCATCGCCGCCGACATCCGGAAATATCCGCCTGTAGGTCACGGCATGATGATCGCCGGTATCGGAGTACTGGGCGTGCTATCGTTAATAGGCATCGCCATCCGGGGCCGGTGGAAGACATAGATAAGCGGTCAGACCTGCATATTTTTCAGGTAATTGAAGCTTTGAGTTACGTTTTCGAGCGGCTGCGGCGCACCGTCCTGTTCGACGAAGAAATATTTCATCCCCGATTCTTTTGCGTTGTCGAAGATGCGTTTGAAATCGACGATACCGGTACCGACGACCGCGGGCTGTTGCTTGATTTTGTCAAGGTCTTTTACGTGCCAGAGGGGATAGCGGCCGGGATGCAGCTTAAAGAGCTCGACGGGATCCTGTTTAGCCTTGGTGGCCCAGGCCAGATCGAGCTCCATCTTCACTAGATCTTTATCGGTGTTATTGAGGATATAATCGAAGGGACGATGTCCTTCCACCTCATCGAACTCGGTGGTATGGTTGTGATAGGCGAACTGTACGCCATTCTTTTTACAGGCTTCGCCGGCCTTGCTGAAGACGTCGACGGCTGTCTTTATTTCATCGAAGGTGTGTACGGGGATGCTGGAGCAGACCAGATAGCTAAGCCCGCCTTCCGCCGCCTGGTCGGCCAGTAGCTGATGATCCTCCTTGAGGTTGGACGTTTTGGGCCTGTTCTTCATCTGGTCAGCATATTTTTGGATCCGCACGGAGTCGTCGTGGGTCTTGGCCATATGCATCATCTGGGCTATAGTGAAAGGCGCACCCGGTACATGCGCGAAGCGCCAGTGCATGCCTGCTTCCTTAACCATGGCGGAGAAGTCTTTCGGGGTGAATCCGTAAAAATTACCCTTTTGTGAACCTGCGCTTTCCACTTCTTTATAGCCGATGGCGGCGAGCTTTTGAAGGGTGCCCTTCGGATCGGTGATCATTAAATTACCCAGCGTGTAGAGCTGCAAGCCGATGGGGTGCGATAACCAGGCGACGTCAGGGAAGGCTCCGGCGGAAAGGCGGGCGCTGTGCTTAAATAGCGCGTTAGCACTGGAGAGATGAGGGAAAAGAAGACCGGCGAAGCCCAGCTGGCCGGTGTGTTTCAGAAATTTTCGGCGGTCGATCATGGCAAGACTTTTACTAAATGTAACGGATTTTGGGCATAAAAAAGACCCCCTGTGGAAACAGAAGGCCGTCTAACGATTGCTTGCCATATGAAAACTCTTAAAGAGATCCGATGTGGTGCGCACAAATTTAAGTCCCCCGGATCGATCGCAAATGCCCTTAATAATATCAAAACGTTAAAATAAGGATTTAATTCGTCCTGCCGGGGTATTCCTGGAGAGCCTTTTCCAAACAGTCCATGGCCTTACCGAGATCGGTGGTATTGAGAACATAGGCGAGCCTCACTTCCTTTTTTCCCAGACCGGGGGTCCCATAAAATCCACCGGCGGGCGCTAGCATGACCGTTTGATTTTGGTAGGAGAAGGATTCCAGTAGCCATCGGCAAAAAACATCCGTATCATCGACGGGCAGGCTGGCCATCGCATAAAAGGCGCCGCCCGGATTGGGACAGCAGACTCCGGGCATACGATTGAGTCTATTGACGAGCACGTCTCTACGTTGCAGGTATTCTGCCCGGGTAGCGTCGAAATAATCCGCGGGAAGGTCGGTAGCCGCTTCCCCGAGTATTTGCGCAAACGACGGAGGACTCAACCTCGCCTGCGCAAACTTCATCACCGAATCCAGGACGGCCTGGTTGCGGGTAACGAGCGCACCGATGCGCCCCCCGCAGGCGCTGTATCGTTTGGAGATGGTATCCATCATGAGCACATTGTCTTCTGCGCCCTTGAGGTTCATTGCGCTGATGTGTACGCCGCTGTAGCAGAAATCGCGGTAGGCCTCATCGGACATCAGATAAAGGCCATGACGGATGACAATATCCTTCAGGGTCTCCATTTCCTCGCGGCTGTACAGATAGCCCGTGGGGTTATTGGGGTTGCAGATGACGATGGCCTTTGTGCGGGGTGTGATCAATTCTTCGAAAGCCGACGCCGGAGGCAAGGCGAAACCATTGCCGATATAGGAAGTCAGCGGTTTGACCATCACACCGGCCGCGGTAGCGAACCCGTTATAATTGGCATAAAAGGGTTCGGGAATGATGACTTCATCTCCTGCATCGAGACAGGCCATGAACCCGAATAGGATGGCTTCCGAGCCACCGGTCGTGATGATGATCTGCTGGTAATCCACATCGATACCTACCCGATGATAGTAAGCCGCCAGCTTGCGGCGGTAAGTTTCGTTGCCCGCGCTATGGCTGTATTCGAGCACCTTGAAATCGAAATGTCGGACGGCGTCCAACGCCATTTTAGGAGTTTCTATGTCCGGTTGACCGATATTGAGATGAAAAACCTTAATGCCTTGCTTTTTGGCGGCCTCGGCGAAGGGTACGAGTTTTCTGATCGGTGAAGCCGGCATTTGCTGTCCGCGTTGACTGATGGTTAACATTCGGCAAAAATAAACAAAACGGAAAAGCCCGATGGCACAAAAAAAAACCGTTGCAGACGGTTTTTCAATTCATTGAGATCAGAAGAGCCCTAGCGGCCGGATTTCCCCTTCGTAGCCTCGTATTTGGCATAAGCATCCGCCGTCAGCACCTCGCCGGTAAATCTGATCTGAAGCGGCAGATCGGTGCCGGCAGCCTTGATGGTGATGGTCTTGGTGAACGTACCAGCCGTGCGGGCGTCGAAGGACGCGGTGATCTTATCGCTTTTTCCTTGCGGGATGGCGCCTTCCGGCTTAAAGGAGGTGGTACAGCCGCAGGAGGCGACGGCCGACTCGATGATCACCGGGGAATTGCTGACATTGGTAAAGGCAAAATCGTGCTTGACGGGTTCGCCTTGCTTGATCTTGCCGAAATCATAGGTCAACTCTTTGAACTTTATTACGTCTTCGGTCTTTTTCGACTGGGCAAATACGCTGGCGGAAAGGATGACAGCGCTGGCAAACAGGAATAGTCTCTTCATTTTTTGATCAATTTATTTGTTTTAGTAATTCCACAGAGGCATTTTCCGGCGCCGAGG
>DASYSV010000498.1:0-4620 GCA_036010185.1 Puia sp. | reverse complement strand
CCCGTAGGAGGCATTGGATTTTTTGATTGCATCAATGACCAGGCTGCTGCCAATATGTTGTTTGATGTGGCAAAACATTGGTTATTGCAGCGCGGTATGCAGGCCATGGACGGGCCCATCAATTTTGGCGAACGGGACCGGTGGTGGGGACTGCTGGTAGAAGGCTTTCACGAACCTCTTTATGGAATGAACTATAACCCACCTTATTATAAAGACCTCTTCGAGAACTATGGCTTCAAACCTTTCTTTCACCAGCTGTGTTTCGGAATGGAGCCTATGAGACCATTGAATGACAAGGTATTGCAGCGTCATGCGGCAGTGGCTGGCGACCCCGGGTATAGCGCAAGGCGCATCGATAAGCGACAGCTGGAGAAGTATGCCGATGATTTCCTGGTGATCTATAATGGGGCCTTTGCGGGGCATGGAGGGATGAAGCAGATGCGGAAAGAGCAGGCCATACAGCTATTCAAAAAAATGAAGCCGTTGCTGGATGAGGATATCGTCTGGTTCGCCTACTACCAGGAGAAACCCATTGCCATGTTCCTCAATATTCCGGAACTGAACCAGTATTTCAAACACTTCGACGGGAAGTTCGGCTTGTTGCAGAAGCTGCAATTCCTTTGGCTACGAAGCCGGGGTGCCTGCCGCCATTTTACCGGGGTCGTGTTTGCCGTCGTTCCGGCATTCCAGGGAATGGGCGTGGATGCTTATATTATTGTAGAGCTGGCAAAGGTCGTACAGCCAGCCAACTTTTATACGCATTATGAGATGCAATGGATCGGGGATTTCAATCCCAAGATGGTGAATGTGGCAAAGGGGCTGGGAGACGCGGTTGTCAGCCGGAAGTTGACGACCTACCGGTATTTATTCGACAGGAGCCGGGAGTTCAAGCGGCATCCGATGTTGGCGTAGATGGGATATATTCCCTTTTTCGGAATCCACTCCGGAAAAGGGAGTTTTTTCATATATGGGTTTTTTACAAGACATTGATCTCCAGAGAGTGACAAACTGGCACCAATTGTGAATTCATTAGAACACACGGACAGGAAAAAATCTTTAGAAAGGACCTATAAGCCAACGAATCCATTTCCTTTAAAAACCGTTGTCCAACCTTCGGAAACCATGTCAGGGAAAAAATGTTAAGATCCAATATCCCCAATGAAGGTAAGCCTCTTCAAAACTGGACAAAATTGCAGGGACCGGCTCGTATAGAGCCGGTCTTTTGTTTTTCGCCCGGCGGATCGAAGTACCTGGCAGTGCAGCATCGGAAAAATGGCGGGGAAGTTGTACGTTTGCCATGGGAGTACTACCAATGGACAAATTTATCGTTTCGGCAAGAAAATACCGGCCCCAGGATTTTTCGACGGTGGTGGGGCAATCGCATATCACGACTACCCTGAAAAACGCCATCCGGAACCGGCAGCTGGCCCATGCATTCCTTTTTTGCGGTCCCCGCGGCGTGGGGAAGACCACCTGCGCGCGCATCCTCGCCAAGACCATCAATTGCGAGAACGTGTCCCCGGAGGGCGAGGCCTGCAACAAGTGTACATCTTGTGTATCTTTTAATGAGGGGACCTCGCTGAATATACACGAGCTGGATGCAGCGAGCAATAACTCGGTGGACGATATCCGGACACTGGTCGAGCAGGTGCGTTTCGCGCCACAGGCGGGAAAATATAAGGTATACATTATAGATGAGGTGCATATGTTGAGCACGTCGGCCTTCAATGCATTCCTCAAGACGCTGGAGGAGCCGCCGCCTTATGCCATCTTTATCCTGGCAACGACCGAAAAGCATAAGATCTTACCTACGATCCTGTCGCGTTGCCAGATCTTCGATTTCAAACGCATCACGTCTACCGATACGGTGGCGCATCTGGAAGATATCTGCAAAAAAGAGGAGATCAGGGCGGAGAAACCGGCATTACAGATCATTGCCCAGAAAAGCGAAGGTTGCATGCGGGATGCGTTGAGCATCCTGGACAAGATCGTCAGCTTTACCAACGGAGAGCTTACCTATGCCAATACGCTGGAACATTTGAATATCCTGGATGCGGACTATTATTTCCGCATACTCGAAGCTATGCAGCAGCAGAACCTTTCGGAGGCGCTGTTAACCTATGACTCCATCAACCGAAAGGGGTTCGAAGGCGATCTGGTGCTCAACGGGCTGGCCGAATTCATCCGGAACCTGCTGGTCTGCAAAGACGAGAAGGTCGCTTCACTGCTGGAAGTAGTGGAGAGTTTCAGGGACCGGTTTGTCGCGGCGGCGGGGAAAAGCGATACGCTGTATCTCATCAATGCGCTGAATGTATTGAACGATGCCGAGATCAATTATAAGTCCGCGCGCAACAAGCGGTTGCATGTAGAGCTTGCGTTGATCAAGCTGTGTTACCTGGCCCAGGCCTTGCAGGTAAGCAGCGGGGAATCGGGTTCTAAAAAAAAACAGCCTGAGTCGCTGAGGCCTGTGTCCTTCCGCAATATCCCGCCTATCGAGCCGGTGAGGAAGACGGCGAAACAGCGGGACGGAGAAGAAACGGGTGGCGGCGGATTACCGGAGGCGGGGAAAAATCCGGGCAGTGGCGGAGCGAAGCTGATAGTTGAAGAGGGTGTGGCCGCCGAAAAAGTTACGACAGGGCTTGCAGGGTCATCGGGATCCTTATCGAGGATAAGGCAGCAAATGGCTTCAAGACGGCAAAACGACGAGGCCGGCTGCAGCCGGCCGTTGGATGCGGAGACCCTGCACAAAGCCTGGAAGCAATATGCGGACTTTCTCCGTGAGAACAGGAACCCGGCGGTACAATCGCTGGAGCTGGCGGTCCTCAGGATCATGGATGATCAAAACTTCGAGGTCATAACGAGCAACAACCTGGAGCAGAAATTCATCGAACAGGAAAAACGAGCCCTGTCCGAACATCTGCAAAAGACGTTTGCAAATAAGACGATTTCCTTTACAGTGGTGATCGAAGAAAAGACCGAAGCACACGAAGAGCCGGCGGGTCCCCTCAACAAACGGGAGCAATTCAAACAGATCGTAGAGCAATACCCGCTGGTAAAAGAGTTGAAAGATCGGTTAAGGTTGGAGTTGGATTACTAGGTAATTTGTTGTTAAAAGGATCTCCAGATTTTTGACATTTCCCTGATTGGCGGGAATTTTGCCAATTTGTACCTAATCTATGACAGGCAGCACGATACCTTCTTCAAAAACACAGATCTTCCAGACGAATTCACCGGGCCGGTGGCAACGGCTCAAATGGGGCGGAAGGATCCTGTTACTTTTTTTGGTCATCGGCGGCGTCGTCTTCTCTATCGCTATTTCGCGGGATTATAAACCGGCGCTTCCAAGATTGAAGGAGCAAAGCCAGCTGTACAAAAAAGTACTCGACACCAACCGCACTTTCCTTTTCAAGAATAGTCTTATAGAACAGTACGGGGGGTTCCGGAAATACATCAATGAGAAAGTTCCCTATCGGGGAGGGGCATTCCCGGGGCAATCCAAAAAAGATTCCGAGCGGGCTGCGCTGATCCGTGCGCATCGCAGCGATACGAGCTTCCGTTCTTTTACGAAATTTCCTGCCGGCATCCGGGCGGCGTTCTATGTAGACTGGGACGCCCAGTCCTTCCTGTCGTTGCAGCAATATATCGACAAGATCAACATGGTCATACCGGAATGGATCTTTATCGACCCCACCGCGGATACGGTGTTCACGGATATCGACCCGCGGGCCTGGGGAGTTATGAAGCATTCCGGGGTCAAGATCCTGCCGATCCTTTCCAACAACTATAAAGGGGATTTCCGCGGGGATGGAGTTCACAGGATCATTAACGACCCGGTCAAGGAGCAGCGATTGATCAATGACGTGATCAGGATACTGGAAAAGAATAATTTCGTCGGAGTAAACGTGGACTTCGAGGAGCTGCAGGAAAAAACCAACGAGAAGCTGGTGGATTTCCAGAAGAACCTGTACGAGCAGATGCATGAGCGGCATCTGCTGGTGACCCAGGACGTGATCCCCTTCAACGAGGATTATGATTTTGCGGGTCTGGCGAAATACAACGACTATTTGTTCCTGATGGCATATGATCAGTTTTCGGACAACTCGGGTCCGGGGCCTATCGCGCATCAGAAATGGATCGAGGGAGCGGTGGACGATGCCGTGAAGAATATCCCCGAGCAGAAGCTGATCCTTTGTCTGGCGGCTTACGGCTATGACTGGCGGCTGGGAAAGGAAATGTCGTCGCGGACGGTCAGCTATCAGCAGGCGTTGTTCACCGCCAAGGACAATGATGCCAACATCGATTTCGACAACGACTCCTACAACCTGCATTACAATTACGATGATGATGACGGCGTCCGGCACCAGGTGCAGTTTTGCGATGCCGCGACCATTTTTAACGCGCTGCGTTTCGCCACAGAATACGGGATAGCGGGCACCTCGATCTGGCGGCTTGGCGACGAGGACCCGAGGGTATGGGAATTCTATGACCAGGACATGAGAAAATCGGCTTTGTCGCATTTCGATTTTTCCGCATTTAGTAAGGTAGATGCAAAAGCAGGCTCGGACTTCGTCGATTATGAAGGATCGGGAGAAGTGCTGGACATCATCGCTACACCCACCA